>CAJXHE010000074.1 GCA_913051865.1 uncultured Flavobacteriales bacterium | reverse complement strand
GGACAAGTAGATTTTTTTACTCGAAATACCAGCGATGGCTGAATGTCATTATGGCAAAGGAGTCAAGGCTTAACCCATATAAATCGGTTCCGGCCAAGCCAGCCTCAACAGAGAAATTCCATTCGCCGCAAAGCAAATGTGTACGCTCACTGCCCCGCCGCTCTAACCGCTTTTTCATCCGCTTAGAAACCTCCTGAGAACAACGGTTGTTGGGAATCCCCACTTGAAGATAAAGATGAGCCGGAAAAATCCTTATCCCCCCGGTCACACTTCGTCCTGTCCAGACGTCCTTGAATCCTCTTCCAATTTTCATCGTCACAAGGCTAGGCACAGCTAAGCCATATTGAAAATCCCAAAAGGATGTCTCAGAGACAAAAGTTTGATGTCCGTATAAGACGGAAAAGCCCGGTGAAATTTCCAATTCAGCGTCTGTGTAGCTGAGGCCAACGTTGGTCTCCAAGTATGTGAGTTTGTCTTGAGCATAGAAGCTCGAAAAGCAGAGCAGTCCGCTCAAAATCCCAATCAAAATTCTCATTGTAGTGGTTTTGTTAGAACAGCAAAAATAAATATCATCTGTTAAAACCCGCTGTGTTTCCTCAACAAATTAAAACATGGACTTGTGGAAACGCGGTGCGAAACATCCGATACATTGGAGGAGGATTGGTGTGTTGCGCTTCAATACCATCTCTCATGAAGGACAGGTAAGTTCTTAACGTTATCCTAAAATAGCCTAAGTTCAATTATCTTAGACACTTATAAAGTCAGTAGAATGGTTGGAAGGGTTTTAATAATGTGTTTTGTAGCTCTGTCTTGGGCTCCTGATTCGAATGCACAAAACGATGGGATTTTTACAATCTATCTCGTGAGACATTCTGAGAAAGATTTCACTTCAGAGAACACCTCGGATTTGCCGCTTTCTTTATGTGGCATACAGAGGTCAATAGCCCTGAGCAGTTTTCTAGATGATGTGCATCTCGATGCAGTTTACAGCACAGACTATACAAGAACTAAAAACACAGCCATACCTACAGCGGAAACGAAAGACCTTGACATCACCCTTTACAACGGTCAAGACATTGAATCCTTTTCACATACCCTACTCGATACGCAACAAGACGCGCTGGTAGTCGGGCATAGTAACACCACAGGCGTACTGGCAGGGCTGCTCGTCAATGAAGAGATTGGTGATCTTGATTTGGATATCTACGATCGCATATACCAGGTTGTTATTTGTGGCGAATCGCGCCACCTTGAGTTGTTTCATTCGCCTTTTGAATGTGTCAAATAAAATCGCACATAGATGTTGTCAAAACAATATAAATTAATTCCAATGTCACGTAAATATTCATTATTGCTGTTTATCTCACTTACTTTAAGTGGTTTTTATCATGCACAAGACAATACTCCCATTGTCAATTACTCCGTAAATAACAGTGGCCAAGCGCTTCTTTCCATTCAAGCTGAGGAGGGCAAATACTATGTCCTAAGTTCCCAGCACACGCCTTCTTTTGAGTGGGCTACCACAATGATTATAGGCGTAGACGGGACCATGGTGATTTCTGATCAAGGGGGCGCATACCCTCTAGAAAACTATACTGTTAATCAGTATGATGTTGCGAACCCAGGCGATATCGATGGAGATGGAATAGATGACATCACAGAGTATAATAACATGCCGACAGATGCACCTATAAATTTTGCGGAATCTGTGGATTTTTTAGATGGCTCAACGTCTGTTCCAAGCGCCCAAGTATTTATGGATCTCGCAACGATAAACGATGTCGGTTGGGCGCCATTTCTTAATGGGCAACTGTATGTGAAATTTGGAATTCTTGACAGAGACACCCCGGAGCCTAAGGTCTATTTCATCAACAGCAACACGCACTACATCCATGCCGCTTTCTTCAACTCTATTGGTGCCTCAGTGACAGGTGACGACAGTTCTGGAGAGATTGTTTTCAACCCTAACATCATACTTCCTGGTGGCGTGATCGGAAGTTACTCTTTCAATTTCTCATTTGGAAATGCCTATAATTTCGAAAACACACAGCGGACTTATGAGCTTTTAGTTGCAAATATGCCGTTCCTTCAGAACAACATGAATCACTTCATAAGTCAAAACAATGAAGGCACATATTTATCTCAGTATGCCGATGATTTTGAAGATACAAAAATTGAGGTCGTGCTTGAATCGGAGGTCTTTGCTGACATTAATTTTATTCCTTTCCATGAGGCTGAAGGGTATGGTTTCTTTAGGCATATGAACGTTGATGAAACCCCAGGTTCGAGAGACATTGTGCTCTATGACGCGCTCCCAAATTCCTTACCCAGAGTGGGAGGAATTATTACTTCTGTGGTCCAAACCCCGCTTTCCCACGTCAACCTCAGAGCGATACAAGACAATGTGCCTAACGCCTACATTGAAGACCCCTTATCCATTGACTCCATAGCGGTTTTATTAAATAACTATGTTTATTATAAGGTCGAAAATGAAACCTATCAATTCAGGGAGGCGACGTTAGATGAGGTCAATGACTGGTATGAATCTATTCGACCCACAGAACCCCAAATCCCAGAACGCGATCTGAGTATCACAGAAATCATGCCCCTCGATGACATAGAATTTGAAATGTCTACTGCCTTTGGCGCAAAATGCACAAACGTCGCGACAATGAGGTCGTTTGACATCCCTGAGGGAACAATACCTGATGGGTTTGGTATCCCCTTTTACTTCTATGATGCATTTATGCAGTATAATAACTTCTATCTGGAAGCGCAGGTTATGATCGACAATCCGACATTTCAAACCGACATCAACTTCCGAGTCGACCGCTTAGACACATTCCGGGATGACATTAAGGATGCGCCCATGCCTCAGTGGATGATGGATGAGCTCCAAACGATGCACGACGACTTCCCCGTAGGAACTAAGGTCAGATGTAGATCGAGCACGAACAATGAGGACTTACCTGGCTTTAGTGGCGCGGGTCTATACACCTCAAAAACGCAGCACCTCGATGAGGGGCACATCTCCAAGTCCATCAAGCAGGTTTACGCCAGCATGTGGAACTTCAGAGCATACGAAGAAAGAGATTTCTACCGCGTTGACCACTTTATGGCAGCCATGGGATTGCTCTGCCATCCCAACTTTGAAGAGGAGAAATCTAACGGTGTAGGCATAAGTATAGATCCTATCTATGAAACTGAAAACACATTCTACTTAAACACTCAGGTTGGAGAGTCTTTGATTACAAACCCTGATCCTAACTCCGTCCCTGAAGAGATTTTGTTATACGAAAACCCGGATCAGGCGGGCGGGTATTTGGTGCTACAATTGTCTAACCTCGTTGAACAAGGCGAGCTGGTGATGGATCAAATCTATTTAGACCAAATGAGAGAATACCTCTCTGTGATTCACGATGAATTCGCCATCCTTTACAATGTGGAAGGTATTGAAGGCTTCGGCATGGATATCGAGTACAAGATAACCGCCCAGGATCAGCTTGTCATTAAACAAGCAAGGCCATGGGTTTCATTCTGGGCAAATATTAAAGCAGACAATGATCTCGAATTCACAGAATTTATTAATCCTGTATCATCATTAGATTTAGGAAATGGCGAGCTTGTCAGCGCCGTTATTTCTAATACAGGATTAAATGAGATGAATGACTTCAACCTCATTCTTTTAATCGATGATCAGGAGGTGGAAACGCTCACAGTTACAGAAACGATAGCGCCCTTTTCTAACGCAGAAATTCAATTCCAAATTCCGCAAGATTTCTCAGCCACAGGTGATTATAACCTCATGGGAATCATCAGTGATGTTGATGACGAATACGGAAATAACGACACCCTAAACTATGTGGTAAGTAAGATGTACCAGTTAGATGCAGGGGTGTCTATAGGAAACCTTAGCGAAACGTGTGACAATGAAATTGTGGCGACTGTGATCATCGAGAACAATGGCGGTAACATGATTAATAACGTGATGTTCGAGATTTTTATTAATGGCGAAAGTGCTGGAGATTTCTATGAATTAGTTGAGATCCCATCACTTACTCAAGATGAAATAACAGTCGTCGTTGACGGTAATATTCAAGCAAATGACAATTTGGTTGTCGTAAATATTATAGGTGTGAATGGCCAGCTGGATGGGGCATTATCTAATAACTCTGCAACCGCAATGTTAGATTTTGAGGCATCATATGATCTTGTTACACTTATCATAAACGGGGATGATTGGCCTAGTGAAACATCTTGGTCAATTTTTGACTTAAATGACAACCAAATTGCGAGTGGGGGGCTTATCAATGGCAATCTTGAACAGACGCTTTGTTTAGACTATAACGCATGCTATTCACTTCAAGTATATGATTCATGGGGAGATGGAATATGCTGTAGTGGAGGTATGGGGAATTTCTCAGTCATTAATTCTGCAGGGGAATCGATTCTATACAACGATGGTGATTTTGGCAGCCAAGCGATAGAATTACTCTGTCCTGGAGGCGCAGGCTGTGTGATTAACGCAGAAATCGTTGTGACGCATTCCATCAACGATGATGGTGTCATTTCAATTCTTACCACTTCGTCAACCCCATACAGCTATAGCATTAATGGCGGCGAAAGTTTTTCAGAGAACAATACCTTCACCGATTTACTCCCAGGTGAGTATCAGGTAGTCGTTCAAGATGATTCTGGAGTGTGCACTTATGAAGAGACGGTAACGATTGAAGAATGCACGCTTATGAGTGTAGATGTTGAAGCAACAAATGCGACCTCTGCAACCGTCGCAAATGGCTCAATAATCATTACGCCCACTTCTGGATTAAGCCCATATCAATACAGTATTGATGGCGGCCAGAACTTCGTCTATGAAAATGAATTTTATGCGTTGGCAGTCGGCAACTACAACATCGTTGTTCAAGATGCTTCAGGTGTGTGTGAATATGAGATAAACATACCTATTGAAGCTGATAGCGGAAGTTCAATCGTGGAAAATGCTTTCGATGAAAGTGAAATCCTCATCTACCCCAACCCCACCAGAGATCAGTTTTACATTGAATTCAATGCGTATTCTGAGCGCTCTGAAGAAATCAATATTGAGGTCTTTGACAACTGGGGCAGAATCATTCGAACTGGCTCAATGTCTGATGCCAACAACGGCAAAACCATGATTTCCTTAATCGGATTAACATCAGGAATCTACTACGTCAAGTGCACTAACAATTCGGGAGGCACTTATTATAAAGTAGTCAAGATTTAACCAGGTAAAATAATCCCCGCCTCAAGTGAGGCGGGGCGTATTTTCAAGGTGAACTGGGGCGGGAAACCCGATATGTTTGAGGAGGATATGGAGAGAATCAGAGTAAGCGAGCTTCTTCCATGTTGACCCATCATTACATTTTCTCCACTAAAAGAGACATGCAAACATCAAAAGTTAAAAAAATGGTCGCGTTGTTTTCAAGCATAACCTCAAAACTATTGTCAAATTTTTCTATATGAAGGACGGACAATACTGAACCAAGTTTTATTTTTTTCTTGTTTAAATAGAGCAATAAATCTTTCGAACTGTTTTCTAAACCACACAGTTTTACTTTTTGTCCTTCTTTAATATGTGCCAAATTCAAATAATTAACGGCCACAACTTCCCCCTTTTTGTCTGGGATGGGGGAACCGTGGGGATCTAAAGTAGGGAATCCTAAAATTTCATCCATTCTATCAAAGAAAAGTGTTGAGCTGATGTGCTCTATTTCTTCAGCGATATCGTGCACTTCTTCCCATCCAAAACCCATTATTTGAGATAAAAACATTTCCGTTAATCTGTGCCTTCTCACAATCAAAGCACCCAATCTTTTACCCTTAACAGTTAATTTAATGGGCTTATATTTCTCATAATACAACCACCCCTTATCCTGCATTTTCTTCACCATATTGTTAACGGTAGGCTTACTTACCTCCATCTTTTTAGACAATTCTGTGATAGAAACATCTATGTTTTCCTGGCTAAGAAAATAAATGGCTTTAAGATAATTCTCGTTTGTTTGAGTTTGCATAGGATCAATTCTGGGGCAAATATAAAAATATTGTTTACAAAACTTATTTGTTAGACTAGTCTAACTTATTATATTTGCACGCTGAAACAAAATGGGCGTCAAAAAAAAGCAAATGGATTTAAAATTAACGTTGACAATACTCTTTGCAACAAGCATATTCACTCTTTCATTTGGTCAAACGGGTAAGGTCTATGGCACTGCTAGAGTGGACAACAACACACAAGCCTTTACAACCATTTCCATCTCTACAAATCCCACAAAAGGCACATTTACGGATGGAAATGGAGATTTTGAGATCGGAAATATTCCCTATGGTACATACACCGTAACAGCATCATTTGTTGGATATAAACCGGTGACAGAAACAGTGACACTCAATGATACCAATCCTCAATTTGAGTTAAACTTTAATTTGGATGACAATTTAAATATACTAGACCAAATTGTCATCACCGGCACAAAAACAACCAAAAGGCAAACAAATTCTCCTGTCATTGTAGGCATTATTAACAGCAAAACACTCAATAATGTACAGGCATGTAATCTGTCTGAAGGGTTGAAATTCCAACCAGGCTTAAGGGTTGAAACAAATTGCCAAACGTGCAACTATACCCAATTGCGGATGAATGGATTGGCAGGTGGATATTCTCAAATCCTCATTAATGGCCGTCCTATTTTCAGTCCCTTAACAGGTCTGTATGGATTAGAACAATTGCCCACAAATATGATAGAAAGAATAGAGGTTGTCAGAGGGGGCGGTTCTTCATTATACGGCTCGAGTGCCATCGGTGGAACTGTTAATGTGATCACGAAAATCCCCGAGAAAAATGCGTATGAATTAAATTCCTTTTATCAAAATATAAACGGAAAAGCAGACAACTTTGTGCTGAGCGGAAATACGTCTTTGGTGTCTAAAAACCGGAACTTAGGCGCGGCCTTCTTTTTTAACCTCAGTGAAAGAGAATGGTATGATGACAATGGGGATAATTACTCTGAATTGCCCAAACTGGAAAACACCTCATTTGGCACAAACCTATTCTATACCCCGAATAACAATCAGAAATTAGAAATGAGCCTCAGCCATTTAAATGAATATAGATATGGTGGAGAAATGGTCGAAATGCCTGCTGAGCTCACACAACAATCAGAAGAGCGATCAACACAAGTGTGGATGGGAAGTGCTGACCATCAAATAAATTTCAATGATGACCATTCTTCATTGATCGCTTACGTGGCTGGACAAAAAACAAAGCGGACACACTATACAGGGATATACCCAGATGAAGAGCCACAAATCCAAGCGCATCTAGATAACCCACCCTATGGCACCTCAGACGTAGTGACATACCAAGGAGGGCTTCAACTGAATCACAAAGCAAATGGATTGATCGCTGGAACAAATACCTTGACTTTGGGAACAGAATACGTCTATGACGATGTGTTTGATGAAATTTCTTCCTACAATTATCTCATCGACCAAACCACAAAAGATTTTGGCGCGTTTTTACAAAGCGATTGGGAAATATCTCCTTCTTTCAACCTTCTTTCAGGCGTAAGAACCGACAAACACAACTTGATTGATGATTTGGTTTTTAACCCAAGGGCATCACTGCTTTACAAAGTTAAAACCAACACGCAGTTTAGGCTGAGTTATGGAACAGGCTTTAGAGCACCTCAGGCGTTCGACACCGACTTACATATTGCTTTTGCAGGGGGTGGAATTTCCCGCGTTTCATTGTCTCCTGATTTGATTCCTGAAAAATCAAAAAGCTACAGTGCGTCTGTGAATTATGACAAGCCAGCTGAGCAATATATCGTGGGTTTTACATTTGAAGGATTTTACACCAGATTGGAGGACGCGTTTTTTCTTCAACCCATCGGACAAGATGCGTTTGGTGAGGTCTTTGAAAAGCAAAACGGACAAGGCGCCACGGTACAGGGTGTCACTTTAGAATTAAGGGGTAACTTCAACAAGAAAGTACAAATAGAATCAGGATTCACAATACAATCCAGTGAATTCGATGAGAAGGTTGAATATATCGAGGGCGTTGAAGGGATCCGAGAATTTACAAGAACACCTAACCAATATGGATATACAACGTTAACCTTTGCCCCAAACAAGAACGTGAATGCCAGCCTCAATTACGTGTATACGGGAGAAATGGTGATGCCTCATTTTGCAGGTGCACCGAATCAATTGGTCGATGAAATGTATACGTCAAATGCATTTTCTGAGTTAAGCACGAAGATCGGTTACACGATCGGAATTGAAAAAATCAAATCACAAATAGAAATCTATGGGGGTGTGAAGAATATGTTCAATGCCTATCAATCCAACTTTGATGTTGGGAAAAACCGAGACAGCAATTTTGTCTTTGGACCTTCACTTCCCAGAACCATTTACTTGGGCATCAAATTGATGTCAAAGTAAACCCAAGAAACCTGACGCCTTGGACAATCTAAACAGCGGCGTGAAGAGGATTCAAGAAGCCGGAAAATAAAGCGACCCGAGAAGACAAAGGAGACAATGGGCTTACTCGTTCTCAGCCTGCGGGGTAACAACCAAGTTTCATTAAATCTGCGCCGCTTTCTATCCACCCTTCCTGACCAGAAACGCGAATTTTAACCCAATTTTTAAAATAAAAATCAGATTGTATGGGATCCTCAACAGCCATGACGAGCAATGTGACTTCTGTGTTTGGATCTAAAGTCACCGTCTTCGTCGCTAAAGGTGTGTCACCAAATGGATCAATGATGATGTCTAATTCACACGCATTCGGCGGAAATTTGGCACCCTCTTTTACCTTTAAAATGTAAAAGTCATTGATACGCGGGATCTTGAGTGTATCGAGTTCCAGATGCAACATGTCAGACCTTTCTGTAAAGTTAAATGGCAATTCATACGCAAAATATCCAGCCCACCCTTCCCCTTTGATTTCTCCATTCTCCGAGATGAAACTGCCCGCGATCTGACAGATGTCAGATTGCTTGATGGTGTGTTCTTGGAGTTGCAAGAATGAAACCACTTGAAACCCTGGCGCAGAAGTAAAATCTAAATCGAATTGAAGCAAGGTCATTTTCTCATCAGAGCGTATCTCAGACACATAGACTGAATTACTGGACTCTATAATAAAACCCCGATCTATAGACAGTACATCATTTAAAAAATCTGTTTGAAAAACGCCATTCTTATACAGAGACAAACTTTCTGTGGAGCAACTCTCGGTGTGTGTTGGATTGTTTGTCGTATCAGGCGCCACACAGACCAGGTTTTCATAAAGTTGATAGTTTGTATTTTCAATACGAACAGAATATATCAATTGCGTTTTTTCATAAAACGCCACGTCATCTGTGATGGATATGTCAGTGCGATCAGCTTCCGGTGTGTCTGAACAGCTGCTCAGAATCAAAATAATACAGAAAAATAAAGAGGTCAATTTCATACCTGTAAGATTACAATGAAAACGTCAGCTTAGATCCCAAAAATTCAATCGTTTAATTACACTAACAAACAAAACGTCGATAGATTAAAAAAGCATCGTAGAACAATGAAATATCCTCAAGCATTTAAGTAGAACTGAACAACAATATCGTATAAATTAGCGGAATATTATTTCCTCAACATTCTATGAAAAAAGTGATCGTAATAGGTAGTGGTTTTGCTGGTTTAAGCGCTGCAGCATATCTCTCAAAAGAAGGCTTTGATGTCACTGTTGTGGAGAAAAATAAGCAAATTGGTGGTCGCGCTAGAAATTTTAAGGCGAAGGGTTACACATTTGATATGGGACCGAGCTGGTACTGGATGCCTGAAATTTTTGACAATTTCTTTCACAGTTTTAATCACACCACAAAGGATTTTTATGAACTGAAGAAATTAGATCCCGGCTTTAAAATTGTTTTTGACAATGCCGACATGATCCTTCCTGCGAATTGGAATGAAATATGTGATTTATTTGATCGCCACGAAGAAAACGGCGCAAAGAAATTAAATAAGTTCATGGAAGATGCCGAAAAGAAGTACAGTATAGGCCTCCGGTTTTTATATAATTCCCCTGGACTTTCTGTCACTGAGTTGCTGAAAAAAGATGTGTTATTTAACGCAAATAAATTACAATTACTGACCTCGTACAGAAAACATATTAAAAGACATTTTACGGATCCTAGATTAATCAGCTTGTTAGAGTTCCCTGTCCTTTTTTTAGGAACATCCGCAGAGAGTGCGCCTGCCCTATACAGTCTGATGGCATATTCTGGGATTAAACAAGGCACCTTTTATCCCATGGGAGGCTTTGCGAAAGTCATTGACAGTATGGCCGAAGTATGTAAAAACAATGGCGTCAAATTTTTGTTAGACGAACAAGTAACTAAAATTAATATCTCCAACAAAACAGCTGAATCTGTCACCACAAAAACACAAGAATTACCAGCTGACTTTGTTGTCGGGGCAGCAGACTACGCGCATGTTGAATCAAAATTACTTGACACAAAATATCAAAACTATGATGCTTCATACTGGGAGAGCAGAGAATTTTCACCCTCAGCACTTTTATTTTACATCGGCGTCAATAAAAAATTAAACAATCTTGAACACCATACATTGTTTTTTGATGAAGACATGGAAAA
>CAJXHE010000073.1 GCA_913051865.1 uncultured Flavobacteriales bacterium | reverse complement strand
AATAAACATTAATTAACGATAACACTAAGTTTGAGCGCTTTCTATAAATAACCTCACGTCTTTTGACTAAGGTTTAATCTGATATCAATGATATCAAAACAATTAAGCCTCTCCTATGTTGGACCAGTCGAAACAAAGCAGATCGTTGGTGGCTTGTTTCGGATGTGAGCAACTTGAAGTATTGTGGTTTGAGCAGTTTGAGCATGAAGAAGATTTTGTGATATTCACTTTTAAATTATGATTATCACAAGTGTTATTCAAATCAACGACCACATTGTGTACACTACAATTAAAACTCTTTTCAAGATTCTCGCAGTTTGTACAAGAGTTAACGCTATTTAATGCCATGATTTCTAAATTTACATAACTAAAATAATCATTATTATGTTTAGAATCAATATAAATTAGCGTATATCAGTGATTTAGAATCAGACTAAATAAACATAGGGCTTTTCAGACTCAATTTTGATCCGCTTAAATTGGGTGCCTTAATCACAAGAAAGTCCTATCTTGGTCATCTTGGCATTCTCGATACAATGGGATATCCCAGAATTTATTAATAACACTCAATCTATGCGAGACATTTTATGAATCGATATTCCTTTGCATATTTAGTTATTGTATATCTTCTATTTGCGATATACACTTTAAATGGTGAAATAGACATAGATCATCAATTGAAGGCTGCACTTGTGTTAATGTCTTTTTTCGGCATTCCACATGGCGCAATAGATAACGTGCTTTTTCTCTCGAAGCATAAGATGCCTCAGCTGAAGTTTTATTCCTTATACCTATCAACCATTGCTATCTACTGTTGTTGTTGGTATTTTTTTCCCATTTTTTCGCTTCTGTTTTTCTTTTTAATCTCATCATATCACTTCGGCGAATCCCAACTTTCCGATTATGCTTTCCAATCTCGATTTAAGAAAGTGATCTATACTTTGTGGGGTGTTTCCTTACTGTCAACGCTAGTCTTTTATAATCAATCTGAACTCTTGATTTTGTGCCAAGAGTTTACAGATACAGTCAAGTTTGGTCATGTTTTTGAACATCCTTCGATCGACTATTTATTCTATGGAAGCAATGTGATATTGATAACCTTCTTGTGTCTTAAAAAGTACAGAGATAAACATAATATTCAAGACCTCTTATCGGAGTTGTTTCAGCTGTTTCTAATACACCTGACTTTCTATTTATTTCCTATTATAATTAGCTTTACACTCTATTTTATTTTTCTTCATTCAATGAAAGTTCTCACCCAAGAATATAATTACCTCAAGCAGGTAAGACCAGAATTGAATCTGAAAAAATTTATTGTTTTACTTCTGCCGCATACCCTTATATCGCTCATATTTCTGTTTGTTTTTTATATTGGCATACAAACACAAGTGGTGCCCATATCCTTGTTTCTCTTCTCCGTCATTAGCATTTCAGTGATTACTTTGCCGCATGCCATCATCATGACGAACTTCTACGATTAAGTATTCAATTTGTATCGCTACTTCACGACAGTCTGGCATAGGCGGCTTAAATAAGCGCATCTTGTTCGTGTTCTTTAAATATTAATTTGTCAGACTTTTTGAAAGTTGCGCCGATAACCGATCTGAAGATTCCCTAGATTTTACAGACTTTTAATGTGAAAACTAAAAACTCCGTACTATCTTTGCGCCCCTCTTGGCGAGGTAGCTCAGCTGGTTAGAGCGCAGGATTCATAATCCTGAGGTCGGGGGTTCGAGCCCCCCTCTCGCTACAAAAGTCCCTTTTTATCGAGGGGCTTTTTTTATTTGGGATTACAGCAAATGAGTCATCGAAGAACACACCTGAATGAACAACGTTTAGCCGTGTTTAAGTATATCTTCGATGTATGAATGTTACGATAAGGAAAGGGGTAAAAGATGACCTGCCTGAGGTACTCAAATTAATTAAGGAACTCGCAGAGTATGAGAAAGCCCTAGATTCTGTGACCATTACCTTGGAGGAATTAGAAAAGGATGGCTTCGGGGATCATCCCTGGTATTGGTTCTTGGTGGCTGAGGATAACAACACAATAATTGGAATCTCATTTTATTTTATACGCTATTCGACGTGGAAAGGAAAGTTCTTATACCTTGAGGATTTTGTCATTAACAAAGCGAATCGCCAAAAGGGGATAGGCAGTCTCTTATTTGAAGCCACGATTCAGATCTGCAAGGATGAGAACCTCAATGGAATGACCTGGCAGGTGTTGGATTGGAACAGTCCCGCGATTCAGTTTTATAAGAAGTACAATGCTGAAATAAGTACGGAATGGTTAAATGGAAAACTGACGAAGCATCAGATTCATCAAATTACGGCTCATTAGATATTCACTTTATGTAATAATTTCTCACCATAATTGAGAACATAAACGTCAATGACCGAACTTCGTCACTTGTATTCTGAAGCTATTTTATTTTGCGCACATTTTTGCCCTAGACTATGAGGTTGTTACTCTCGTCCATATCATTGTTACTCGCTTTTTCTTCTGGCGTTAATGCCCAATGCGGTTTTGATACAGACTTCTCTGCAAACCAGCAGACATTGGTTATGGGAATGGGATTGAACACGAATCCTCAGGCTGAACTCCTCATCATTCCCACAGTTGTTCATATTATTCATGTCGGGGAGCCTTTAGGGATAGGGTCAAACATTTCGGAAGCGCAAATACTCAGCGCCATTAACGCATTGAACGAGGACTTCCGGAAGGAAGAGGGTACAAATGGATTTGGATTGGGTGTCGATACAGAAATCGAGTTCTGTATGGCCAAACGCGACCATTTGGGCAATCCCTCAAATGGGGTTACACGAAGCAATGGGTCAGTGATCTCTGGGTATTTAGAGGATGGTATAAAATCCGGAAACATAGGTGTTGGCGCGGATGAGACCGAGGTGAAAGCGTCGGTGGCTTGGCCGCGAGATGAATATTTAAATATTTTTGTTGTTACAGAGATTGATGGTAATGATGGGGGCAATGGTACTCAGGGGTATGCTTACTTTCCTTTTGACAATGTAAGAGATGGCGTTACAGTGCTTTACAATACATTTGGGACAGAGGGGAACCTGAAGGCATGGGCAAATTTAAATCGAATCCTCACGCATGAAGTAGGGCATTATTTGGGTCTCTACCATACGTTTCACAATACAAATTCTGTTTCTGCTTGTGAGAATGAAGTGTCTTGTGAAGCGGAAGGAGATCAGGTATGTGACACCCCCCCAACTGTGACGAATTCAGGATGCCAAACAACGCCAGCTTGTGCGAATGCACAAATAGAGAATTATATGGATTACACGGCGCAGGAGTGTAAAAACACCTTTACTGCTGGCCAAACCTCGCGTATGCGCAACACACTGTATGTGCAACGTTTCTCCCTGTTAAATTCTCTGTCTTGTACGCCTATATCTGAGAGAGATATCGGAATCGCTGAAGTCGTGCAACCCGAACCTGTCACATGTAATTCATCATCAAGCCCCCATGTGAGAATTATAAATTACGGAACACAGACAGTGACTTCATTTGAGCTTCAGGCTACACTAGATGCCACTGAATCTGTGTCTGTGATATGGTTGGGAGAGCTTTCGTCAGGTAACAGTGTTCAACTGGATCTCGATTCACTTTCTGTTTCTATGGGAGATCATGTGCTTTCGCTTGAGGTATATTGGCTTTCTGAAGGTCAAGATGACTGGATTCAAAACAACACTGCAACGTCAGTGTTTACAAGAGAAGATATTGAACAATGCACGGTCGTTATTGAACCTGATTTTTTTGCGTCTGAAACAACTTGGAGTTTGACAGGTGAGAATGGAGACTTTGTCATGGGAGGGGGGCCTTATGACAATGATGATCAGATAAGTATATACAGCAGAAGTATATGTCTGAATGATGGTTGCTACGCGTTTACCGTCTTCGATGCTTTTGGGGATGGTTTGAATTTCGGGGGGGGATACCAAGTGGTCAATAACAATGGAGACATTTGGGCTTCTGGATCTGGAAATTTCGGAGCATCAGTCACTCATTTATTTTGTGCGGGGCCTGTTCCGGGCTGCACGTATGCCTTCGCTGCAAATTATAACCCTACCGCAACCTATGACGATGGGTCCTGTTACCTGTCAGGTTGTATTGACCCTGTGGCATGTAATTTTCTTCCTGCTGCAACGACAGACGATGGCACCTGTATATACTCAAGTTTTGACTGTGCCGGAGATTTAGATAATGATGGTTATATTTCTATCAGTGATCTTTTGATATTCTTGTCGATTATTGGCACACTCTGTAACTGAGACTGCAATTCAATTATTTATGTTAGTGGATAATTATCAATTGGTTACTTAAAATTTGGGCTGTGCTTTCGCAATATTTGTGAAGCGTTCAAGTGCGATGTAGAATGAACTTCATAGTGACTTGTACCAAATTTAACCATGCGAAGTAATTTGAATAAAGTCTTTTTATTTTCATTTGTTTTCTTCGGTTTATCTCCTCACATATTTGCGCAAACTTTTGAGCCATTGTTGAGTTTTTCATCTTTCCCAGATGATTTAAATTTGAGTTGCAATGATGACATGCCTTCTGAAATAGAATACCCGAATGTTGCGCTTGACACCATAGGTACATCTTGTAACGGCATCCAGGTTCTTAACTATCTGGATGTTACAGTTCAAAGTGATTGTCCCAATGCATATGTTGTTAAAAGAACATGGACCGCTGAGATTTGTGGAGAGACGATATCGGCGTTACAATCCTTTACGTTTTCAGATTTCACTCCCCCTGTAATCATAAGGCCCATTGATGGCGCTCATTTATGTGAGACCGATCTTGTGAATATTTACCCTGCAGCACAAGATGATTGTCAGTTTACAGTCTCATTAAATTTTGATCAAGCCAATTCCAATCCATGTGAAGGCATCATATTAAGAACCTATGAAATTACCGCGTCCGATAACTGCGGGAATACCACGTTTGAAACACGGTCAATATATATTCACGATCAAGTGCCCCCTACATTTTCTAGCGTCCCCCCAAGTCTTACATTGTCATGTGCTGATGCTGTAATTCTTGAATCAGCGACCTATGATTGTGAAACGGGAATGACTTACATAGAAGATGGAGAGGTGTCTTACCCTAATTGTTCGGGGTCTCTTGTCCAAACCCAGACATATTCATTAACGGATGCGTGCGATGCTACAGTAAATGCCTCCAGAGTCATCACTGTTGAGGATGACATTCCACCCATTCTTAATATTCCTGAAGACATCTCTTTGAGTTGTCCTGCCGTTCCAGTTTTAGAATTGGCGACTGCATATGATGAATGTACAGATGAAGACCTAGCTGTTATCGAAGTCATCGATACACTGGTCTCAAATTGCGGTTTGATGACCCTTTTGAGAACTTTTTCAGCAACGGATGCGTGTGGAAATACAGCGTCTGGTCTACAGACAATCACAGTTATAGATACAACCGCTCCTGTGTTTTCGTCCATCCCAGCTGATTTAGAGTTGGATTGTGCAGATGAGATACCTTCAGATGAGGCGCTTGGCTATGCTTCAGCTACGGATGAATGTAGTGATGTTTTAATCACGCTGAATGAAGTGATTACAAACGGTAATTGTCCTTTGAGTTATTTAAGAGAACGCATATTTACTGCAGAAGATGGATGTGGCAATGTTGTATCGGCCTCTCAGCTCATTACTGTCACGGACATCACAGCTCCTCAGATTCTTTTAAGTGCGGACACTGTGTTTGCAGAGTGTGGGGGCAACCTCGTGAACGATCCACCAGAGATTTTGGATGACTGCAGTGAATTCACAGTGACATCTTCGATTTCATATTTGCCTGAAGGAACATGCTTGGGCCAAGCAATATCAACCTTTACGTATGTCGCGACAGACGCTTGCGGGAATTCGAGCACAGCCGCAAAAACAGTGATCATCACAGATAATATTGCTCCAGTTTTCACATCTTTCCCAGCAGATACGTTGCTTTCATGTGATGTTGAAATCACGTTAGAAATGCCTGAGTTTGAAGATGATTGTTCAACCGCTTCAATGAGTGAAACATTGTCTGAAGTGCCGGGGGATTGTCCAGGAGAGAGAAATGTGACCCGTACATTCACAATTTCTGATCCGTGTGGGAATACAGACACACGAATTCAATCGATAGCTTTCACAGATACTACGCCGCCGACCTTTGCGGTTGTTCCGCCAGATTTTCTTGAAGTGTATTGGCTGGACGGGGATACGGTTCCTTCGCCTGTGTCTGAAATCATGGATGCGTGCGATCCAAACGCAGTGCTAACGATGGTTGAATCTTCATCCGTAGATGAAAGTGAAGGGGCCGATTTGGCCCAAACCATCACACGTACTTATTTGGCGACAGATGGTTGTCAGAATGAGACAACGTTAACATCTACGATTGTTTATTATCCTCAAATCATTCAGGGTTGTACCGATTCTGACGCGTGTAATTACAATCCTGATGCGAATCTCGACAATGGATGTTTTTACAACGACATCTTTGGTCTCTGCAATGGCGACAACACCCTACAGGGGGCAATTGATGCGACAGTTGCTATTGCAGCTGTGGGTGGTTCAAATGTTCTAAATGTTCCAGCCGGAACCTTTAATCCGGTGACCATATCTGCTTCTATCGTTTTGCAAGCCGATCCAGGCGTCTTTATTGATGCAACGGGGCATATGAACGGGGTTTCTATTACAGGTCCTTCTGTGACCGTTGACGGGATTTCGATTGTCGGAGATGGTAATACTGTTTCTGGAATAGAGATTTTATCAGGAGCTGACAATGCTACTGTAAGAAACTGTGATATTTCAGGTATGGCATTGGCAAATCCTGTAAACGGCTCACCATTAAGTTATGGCGTTCTATGTTATCAAAACAATTCAAATGGCACACCTGTCTCAGGCACTTTAATAGAAGGCAATACATTTCATGACATCTCCGGTGCTGCAATCTCTCTTTCTACAAATGGGGCCACTGAGACTCAGATTTCAGGCAATACCTTTTCAGACATCACACCAGTCTTTTTTGAGGGTGAATTTATAAGTATTGGGATTCAAGCTGCTTCGACCACTGATTTAAGTGTGTTTGACAATTCATTCGATATGGTCATTGGGGCCACGAGTGTGCTGCTGTCAAATGAAATTGACATCTATGACAATACATATTCGAATGTTTCTGCGCTTCATATAGAAACCACCGCTGACAACGCTGCGTTTTCGAGTCTTGCATATTGGGCGAGGGCAGAAGTGAACATTCCAGGAAACACGAATGTGCTAAAAGTCTATTTCGCAAACTTAGATGGTGAGATCGCTAACCCTGGCGCTTTTACATTTGCAAATGACGGATCAGAGGTTATTGACAGCAATGGAGAAACGTATGTGCAGGATTGTCATGGAGTCTGGGATGGCTCAGGCATACTAACGGCTTGTGGGTGTGACATCTTCGATGAGGACTTGGATGGTGTATGTCCTGATGACGAAGTGGATGGTTGTACAGATACCACAGCATGTAACTACGATCCTTTAGCGACAGAAGAAGACAACAGCTGTATTGAAGATCCTGTAGGTTTTGATTGCAATGGCGTGCTCACACCAAACGAATTTTGCGGGTCAGGGACTGTTTGGAATGCTGAGTCTGGAGAATGTGAAGTGATTACATTAGGTCCAGCGTGTTACTTCGATACAAATGCCAATGGCAGTGTTGATTCAGCAGATCTCTTGACGCTTCTTGCAGCATATGGATTAATCTGTGAGTGAAAAAATATTGCGCATAAAAAAGCCCCAACAGAATATGTTGGGGCTTTTTCATTAGTTTTTTTCTTAGAAAGAACGGCGCTTTTCGCGCTGCTCGCTTTCGTTGCAACGGATCGGACGACCCATTACATCTTTGCCTTCAAGCGCCTCAATGGCAGCTTGCCCCTCCTCAGAGTTAGGCATTTCAACAAAGCCAAACCCGCGTGAGCGTCCAGTTTCGCGATCGTGTATTACTCTAGCGCTATCAACAGTGCCGTGAGCCTCAAATGTTTCTTGCAAAGCCACGTCATCAACGCCCCAAGCAAGGTTTCCTACAAAAATATTCACAATGAAAAATAATTAAAAATGCGGGGCAAAGATAGTGAAGGAGTCGCCCCGTAAAGAATATTTGTGTAGAGATTCGAAATAATTGTTTCAAACGGTTGATTAATTCACCGTATAAATCCACATTGGAGGGAAATTCCATCCCACAAAACACGACTTTTTGAAGGGGAATTGTTTGTAGTGCTTTTTCATTAAAAAAGGGAAGTACGTAAACCACCTCATACATGTACCACCCTCTGTAAGCTCCTGTAATGCTGAATAGAGGGGCTTCTTAACTTCTTCAGGCAATGTGAATGGAAGTCCACTTATGACCAAGTCTACTTGGCTTACGTTGCGTTCTTCAAGTAAGTCTTGTAAGCAAGATGCACTGCAGTTAACGACTTCAAAGCGATTGTCATATTTCTTTTTTAAAGGCGCAATAAACTCCTTTTCAAGTTCGATGAGCAATACTTTACAGTCAGAGGGTAAGTATTCTGCAAGTATGTCAGTCATCACGCCAGTTCCTGGTCCCAATTCAATAACATACTTCATGGCTTTTAAATCCAGTCCATTCACCATTCCTTGGGCTGCTCGTTTAGTGCTAGGAATCATTGAGGCATTGATTTTAGGTTGCCTCATAAATATCTTTAGAAATCTAATAGCACTCATCACATGTGCTATTTGGGGTTGGTTTGTTGTCCCTCTTGTTTCTCTAATTTACGTAATTTTTCGATGGCCTCTTCAGATAGAAAAAATTCTGGATGAGGCGGCTCAATGCCATCCAATCGATAAAGCATTTCTGCCAATTGCAATGCGCCTATTTGTTTTGCCAGAATTTCTTTGTTTTCATCTAACAGAAATAGCTTAGGTGTAGAGAACACATCGAATGTGGTTCTAAAGTTTAGAGATTGTAAGTCAGTTATCCTCGCATTTATTAGCTTTGCTGCACTGTCTTGAGCGTTGATTTGAGGGTTGTCACTGACGTGTGTCCAGTCCAAGTAGTTTGTGGTCTCTAAATACGTAATCCATGGTTCTGGCTCGAAATCATTTCCGATGGCATAGATCTCGAGTCCTTTGTCATTCCACTCCTCAAAAATTCTTTGCAAAATGGGCATTTCTTTTTTACAGTGTCCACATGAACTTTCCCAAACCACCATGACAGTGTATCTCGCATCAATGTCATGGAGTGATTCCCATGTAGTCCCATCAAGTCCAGGCAGCGTGATGTTATGTGCCACATTCCCACAAATAGAATACTTTAACGCCTCTGCACGATCAATGATCTTTTTAAGTTGTTCGTCGTTTAGCCATGTGACTTGTCCGGTAACATAGTATTCATTGACGAGTTCCACGAACACCTTGTCCATACACATGACTTTTGATGATTCACTTTCAAAGGTCATGTGATGCAATATGTACTTGAACATCTCGTCATTCCCTTTCACTTGCTTTAGAAGTTTTTTTGCTTCAAAGAACAGTGTGTCAGGATCTGGTGGAATAACCTGTCCCCACCATCTTTCAATCAAATTGTGGAAACTTCCATCTCTGACCATGCGTGGGTCAGAGAAGTCTACTCTGTCCCAATAATGACTTCGGTACCACAGGTAATTCCACAGCCTGGCGTCTTCAACGTGATCCGGTACTGAGGGAATGATTGGATCTCTGAGCATCCCGAGGTATTTCCCGAAAAGGTAATTTCTGGGATCGTCAATAAGTGCATCTTGATATTCAAGTACTTCCGTATTCATGATGACCATCGCATTCTTTGCAATCTCAATTTGAAGGGGGCTAGACGTTGAATCCTTGAGAATGGCATCATGAGGGTTACGTTCGCTTCGCTTTGCATTTAAGTAGCTCAAATAGTCATAAAAAACCTTGTTTTCCTCCCCTTTGATGACCACCATGTCACCTTGAGGATTTGTTTTTGTTGTTTTAAATTCCATGGGCTCGTTCACAAGCATGATGTCGAAAAACACTGGCCCAGGAAGTACGACAGCGTATTTACCACATTCATCAAACGCTTTGCCTTTAAACGTAAAATGGCCGTCAGTATCTGTAACTGTTGTGTCACTGTAGTAAAGTTTAGATCCGTAGTAGTTTGCCAAATAAACCGTGTCATTTGACAGTCCAGTGACAGTGACATCGACGTTGAATGGCGATTGGCCTAAAACACTTCCTGTCATCATTAATGACAAAGCCATAAACAGTATATTACTTCTGAGATTCATTCTTATTGATTGTGATATAATTTAGAAGATCCTTGTGAACGCAATTTACTACGGACCGATTCAAACAACACTTTACCCATGAGCATAATTCGTACCACTTTCACACATCTTGGATTAAATGGGCATTTAAACGGTGACATTCATGCTGTTCCGCAGGGCATGGTGAAAAGAGGTCGTATCGTTTTTGCTCACGGATACAAAGGATTTAAGGATTGGGGAGCATGGCCTATTATGGGTGATATGTTTGCTCAGGAGGGGTGGGAGTTCGTGAGATTTAATTTCAGTCACAATGGTCATGTTCTTCCGGATTTGAATGAATGCAGTGATGCGTTGGCTTGGCGTAAAAACACATATTCAAAAGAAAAATCAGATTTAGAGGAAATTTTATTCAACGCAT
>CAJXHE010000072.1 GCA_913051865.1 uncultured Flavobacteriales bacterium | reverse complement strand
CGCCATGAACTTTTTCTGTTGCGGAGGTGCGTCCCCATAGGTCCAAACATGAAAATTCACCATCTTGTCACTGTCCTCAACCTGATACGTGTCATGCCAAAGCTTGGGTGATGCCATCCACGGACTGTCCATCGCATGTTGCATGTCATTTGCAATCAGGCATCCATCAGCAGTCGGAAGCGCTGTTGCAATGTCCCAGTTTTCAGGAATGTCAGAAAGTGTGATTTTGTATCCCAGCGTGTGGTTTAATCTGTCGTAAATAAAGCAGTTTACGGGATTGACATATTGAAGGTCGTCAGACACAAATGTCGAACCGGCATTGAGGATGTCCGCGTGAAAGATCCAGCGCAAACGATGAATGCCCGCTGGAATGACCCATCGATGTAGGTCGGACTTTTCGAGCTTGATCTCAGATCCATTTTCTAAAACACCTGCCATCTTGATGACATACTGCGCGAAATTTGCGCGCTCATATCTTCCAGGTCGCCAAACCGGCAATTGCGCTTCCCATGCTTCATCTCTCTCGGGAAAAACGGCGTCAAATGAAAGTGCAGATGAATTTTTAACGCGCGCAATTCTCAGGTCGATCATTTTTGCGTTCGGAGTCATTTCGTTTGCTTTGGTGTTTTACGGAGAATAAAATCTGTTGTTGGAGGGGTCGCTATTCTAAGCAGCGGCTATTCAAACATTTCAGAGACTGGCTTTCCCGTCGTTCCGTTCGGATATGGAAGGCCGGCGATAGAACAAATTGTCGGAGCGATATCTCTGATGTGCGTCCTTTCATACGTAGCGCCGTATTTCACTCCAGCCCCATAGAAGATGCAAGGCACATGCGTGTCGTAGGCAAATGGACTTCCGTGTGTCGTTCCCGTGCGACCATAGGTCAGCCATCCGGGTTTCATCACCAGAAGAACATCTCCACTTACACCGGGCATATGTCCGGCATATATACGTTCTGCGATAGGGTCCACTGCAGCTTTCGTGGCCAAATCAACTTCTGCAATGCTTTGAATAATACCAGCTTCTGCTAACGCCAGTTTGCTGATGTATCTCTGTAATTCAGCACCGTCAAGTGGGCTATCCGTGTTCCCATCGGCCCAATTGTATGCCGCTTCAGAAATGAAAATCGAGTTATTACTCACATTTTCAATCCAATTTCGGGCACCAAATTTCTGGTCTAGAGTCTCCTCGATTCTAATCTGCATGTCTCCGTGACTCCAGTAATCGACAGGCAATCCGATGGATTGTCCATAGGAAGGGACGGTCGCCCCTCCATGGTCTGAAGTTAAGAATACAGTCCAGTTTCCTTCACCTACTTGGTCATCCAAGGCGTCGAAGAATCGTTCCAGTTCTAAATCCAAACGGAGATACATGTCCATCGTTTCAATCGCGTGAGGTCCGCATCGATGTCCGACGTAGTCTGTCGCAGAAAAACTCATGGTGAGCATGTCACACACATCATCTTGCCCCAACGCTTCACCTTCGATTGCTGAGAGCGCAAAATCTACGAGAATGGTATTCCCTCCCGGTGTTCCCTTGAGAACATCATATCCGCCATTTGCTTCCTTCAGGGCGTCGAGGATGTAAGGGAATGTGGGTCTGATTTCACCCGTGAATGACCCTTCGTATGGATTGTTGTCAGACGTGCAGCTGGCATATATATCTGAAGATCTTAAGAGGTCCCATCCGAGGCTTGTGAGTCTTTCAGCTTCCCCTTTTTTATTAAAGGATTTGGCCCAAACTGGCAATTCATTTCCATAGTAGGTGCTTGTAATAAAATGGCCTTTGTCTTTTCCAAAAAACCAGTACGCACCATCGGCGGCATGGCCTGCAGGGAGGATCGCTCCTCTGTCTTTCAGACTGACTCCGATGACTTTTGCATTCAGTCCAGTCGCCAGTTTGAGCTCGTCTCCTATAGTAGATGAGACAAGCCTTGTGGGAGACATCTTGCCAGCCGATCCATAAATGGTTCCATCCTGATCGATGCCATCTAAGCCTACGCCGCGCACTGTAGAATCCGACGCACAGTAGACGGTAACCCCGTCTTCTCTCACGTACCAATTATTTGCAACAATGCCATTAATAGATGGGGTCGTTCCCGTAAAAATGGACGCATGGCCTGGTCCAGTATAGGTCGGCGCGTATCCGTACTGGTGATCGTACATCGTAAATCCGCCATCAATAAGACGGGCAAACCCGCCATCTGAAAAATGTGGAGAAAACCTGTGGAGATAATCTGCACGCATTTGGTCTATGGTAATCCCCACGATCAGTTTGGGCATTTCATCCGACCCACTCCCAATATCAATTTTGGTTTCAAAGCTGCAGCTCAGAACCACAAAGAGCATTCCCCCAATGATAATAATATGTTTCATGCGCACCTTTTTTTATTTATGTTTATTTTGCCCAAACCTTAAAGACCACCCATCCCACTGCCAAACAGGCGATGACGCTGACGAAGATGTTCGCGAGCGCCCACATGGTGTTTCCTTCTTGAAAAAGACGTAGTGTATCGATTGAAAACGTCGAAAACGTGGAAAACCCGCCACAAAATCCGACAGCCAAAAGCGGCATCCAAATAGAATCTCTGTCCCATTTGGCGCCCCCATACATGATTAAAGCAGCCAGGAGTCCAGTGGCGATTACGTTCGCGGCAAGAATCCCGAGGGGTACCATTGCAGGGCCCAAAGTGTTTCCGCTGCTTGCAAGTTTATTGACGCCCGCGCCCAATAACGCTCTGGCGACACTTCCCGCGCCTCCGCCTATGAAAATCGCTGTCAGGGTCACAAAGTTGATCGACATTATTTGGTCTCTAGGTTGAGTCTGGGACAAATCGCTTGAAGTACAACGCCTCCGAGTACCGCGCCGAGCATCCATCCGAAGAGCACATCTCCAGGGAAATGTACGCCCAAGTGAATGCGACTATATCCGATGAGCAAGGCCCATCCGATGAGAATCCACAACCACATCGTTCCTCCCAATAGCGTTGAGATTAAGCTGCCTGCGAATATCGCGATAGCCATGTGGTTTGCGGCATGCGACGACACGAAACCGTACGTGCCACCAAGGTAGGTCGTGCCATCACTTCTTTGATAAAGATGCACATCTTCCACAAAATCTACTCTGTGTGAAGGCCTGACTCTTTCCGCTGTAGGTTTGATTACCCTCGCTGAAATAACGTCAGAAAGTCCCACCGATATCACGATTCCCAATCCCACCAACAGACGAGATTTATTCTCAGTGATGTTTTTCCAGAGCAAGTAAATAATCCCGATATAAAGCGGAGTCCAGGCAAGGGGTTGACTGATCCACCACATCAGCGTGTCACACGAGGGACATGCGCCGTTGATCGCAAAGAACACCGATTCGTCAATATGTGACAACCAATCTATCACTGCGTTTAATCGTTATTCGTAGATGCCCTCAATAAGTGCATCATATTTGGTTTTTATCGGCTTGCGCTTGAGTTTAAGGGTAGGTGTAAGTTCTCCTCCTTCAATTGAAAACGGTTCTGGAAGCACGCGAATAACCTTCACGCGTTCCCATTGGCTGAAGGGCGCCATCAACGTGTTGACCTCTTCCATGATGCGGTCCGTAATTCGTGTATCCTCACCAATCTTGTCATCTCCTGGGTAGGTGTGGTCGTGACGTTTGCACCATTCGTTGATCGCTGTGGTGTCAGGAGAAATCAGTGCCGCTGGGTGCTTTCTGTACTCACCTACGACCATGACTTGTTCGATAAACAGTGACGCCTTGAGTGCATTTTCGAGTAGGGCAGGGGAAACATACTTTCCTCCTGAGGTCTTAAACATTTCTTTTTTACGATCTGTAATCCTCAAGAAACCGTCGTCATCAAGTTCTCCAATGTCTCCTGTGTGGAACCATCCGTCTTTAATGACTTCTGATGTTTTCTCTTCGTCCTTGTAATATCCCATCATCACATTTGGACCTTTTACGAGAATCTCTTTGTCTGGTCCGAAGCTTACTTCGACACTTTTTACAACTTTACCTACAGTGCCTATTCGAAGCATTTTAGGTGCGTTAATTGTATTCACGGTAACGACTGGAGATGTTTCTGTAAGCCCATACCCTTCGAGAACGGGAATCCCTGCACCGTTAAAAAATCTTGCGAGACGCGATTGTAGTGCCGCCGAACCTGAAGCCACGGCTTTAATCCCTGTGAGACCAAGCGCTTCTTTGACTTTCGAGAAGACCAGTTTGCGCGCCATTTTGAGTTTAAAACCGTACAAGCCATGGCCTTCTTTTTCAGGATCCCATGCGAGCACGACACCCAAAGCCCAGTTAAATATGACAGTCTTTACGCCGCCTGCTGCGCGACCTTTTGCGACAATCCCGTCATAAAACTTCTCAAGAAGTCTCGGAACAGCAGTAAACATAATGGGTTGGGTTGCGTTCAGGTCATTCTTGATTGTTTCAAGAGATTCTCCGAAATAAATACTTGCCCCCATGTACATATAGAGGTAGTGAAGCATTCTTTCAAAAATATGACACACTGGTAAAAAGCTGAGCACCCTCATCTCGCCATCCACACCTTCTAGAGGAACACGCTCCTTGGCGATCAATGCATTTGTCACCACGTTGTTATGTGAGAGCATCACGCCCTTTGGAAGGCCTGTTGTTCCAGATGTGTAAATGATTGTTGCGAGATGTTCTGGCAAGACGGCTTTACTTCGTGCGTCAAGGTCGGCTTGGTTTTTTTCGCCTCCACCTTCTAATACCTTTTTCCATGAGTCAGCGCCCGCGACGTGCTCAAATGTATAGATCCCCTTTAATGAAGGGCACTCATCTTTAACGGCCTTCACCTTCGCAAATAGCTCAGCATTGGACACAAAAACGAATGTTGATTCACTGTGATTAATGATGTATTTGTAATCCGCCTCTGTCATGGTGGGGTAGATCGGCACGTCAATGCCGCCTGCCTGCATAATCGCATGGTCCATGACATTCCACTCACACCTGTTGTTGTGAGAAATAAGCGCAACCTTGTCGCCAACGTTCATTCCCATTGCAATCAAACCACGTGAAGCTCTGTCCACTTCCGCGACGAATTCTTTCGTGGAGTAGCTTAATTTCTTGCCACTTCCATCGTTGGGCATAGATAGCATCACATCCAGCGGATTATGCTCAAGCTGATATTTCGGAAAATCAAAAAGTCTGGTTGGATTTTTCATAGTTCAAATTATTTGGAACAAATTACAACAGTTCACCACATTGATTGCAGTGCTTTGCATCATCTTCATGCTTTTCAGTATTGCAATTCTGGCAAGCGTGGGTATTGGTGTTGGGTTTGAAGTTATTCGCCACGACAAGTTCTGACCCTATAATTCCAGTGGGAACAGCAATGATTGCATAACCGATGAGCATAATAACCGATGCAATGGTCTGACCTAGTATGGTGACAGGAGCGATATCTCCATACCCGACAGTCGTGACTGTGACGATGGCCCAGTAGATGCTCCTGGGAATACTTGTGAACCCATTTTCACCGTGCTCCACGAGGTATACCATGGTTCCTAAAAGCGTCACCAACACAAGTACTGCACCCAGAAACAAAAGAATCTTATTCCGTGCGCCCCACAATGCAGTCTTTAAAACGGAGGCTTCTTGTATGAAATTTACCAATTTGAGGACCCGAACAATTCTCAATAATCGAAGCACTCTAATCACCATTAAACTTGCGGCACCTGGGATGAACAGCTCAACAAACGTAGGTAATATGGTCAATAAGTCGATGACCCCATAAAACGAAAAGATGTACCCACTTTTGCGTTTTACAGCGACAATTCGGAGGATGTACTCAAGTGTAAAGAGGCCGGTGAAAAAGTACTCAATGTACCTCAGTAAAGATCCATATTCTGCTTTTATGCCGGGTACGCTTTCAAGCATGACCACGCCGACACTTAAAACGATTGCCCACAACAAGATTACGTCGAAAAGCTTGCCCTTAGAGGTGTCTGCTTCAAAGATAATGTCGTGTAGTTTCTTTCGAGTCATATGCGAATGTAGTGAACTTTTATAGCAGAACGAAAAACGGTGTTATTTGTGCGTTATGCAAAAAAAGGAGAGACTGTAATTTCTTTAGATCCTCGTGTGTGAAGGTAAAAGCCTTCACCGGATTTTGCGCCCAGCTTACCAGCCGTCACCATGTTTACAAGCAGGGGACAAGGCATGTACTTCGATGAACCAAGTCCGTCATGAAGAACGCGCATGATTGACAAGCAGATATCGAGTCCTATGAAGTCAGCGAGTTGAAGGGGTCCCATGGGGTGCGCCATGCCCAGCTTCATGACAGTGTCGATTTCCGCGACTCCCGCGACACCTTCGTTGAGGGTGATAATCGCTTCGTTGATCATGGGCATGAGGATACGGTTTGCAACAAATCCGGGGTAGTCATTAACTTCTACAGGGGATTTCCCCAGTGCAGAACTCAGTGACATGATTTCAGAACATGTGTCGTCAGATGTCGCATAGCCACGAATGATCTCAACAAGCTTCATGATCGGGACAGGATTCATAAAGTGCATCCCGATGACTTTATCTGGACGATTTGTCGCAGATGCAATCTCCGTAATCGAGATTGACGATGTATTTGTCGCAAGGATACAGTGTGGCGGAGCAAGTGAATCGAGCTCTCGGAAAATCTTGAGCTTTAGGTCCAGGTTTTCTGTCGCAGCTTCGACAACCAAATCGGCATTTCCTACTGAAGCAGACATGTCAGTCGATGTATTGAGACGCGCAAGGGTGTCCGCTTTCTCATCTTCAGTGAGACGTTCTTTCGACACCAAACGACTTAGATTTTTGTCAATGGTTGCTGTGGCTCTGGATAGCGCTTCAGACGACATATCCACAAGCGTTACAGAATGTCCTTTTTGTGCAAAAACATGGGCAATGCCATTCCCCATTGTTCCAGCACCGATTACAGTAATTGATTTCATGAGATAATGTTGATCAGCCCTTTTTCGTCGCCTTATTGCCCCCCGCTTTTGATGGCGCAGCCTTTGCAGAAGCTCTCTTCTTTGCGACTGGTTTATGCGCTACATGCTTTTTCTTAGCCGCAGGCTTCTTCTTTGCCTTTGTGGTGCTGTCTTTTAATGCATCTTTTTCTTCACCGTCTTCAGAATCTTTTGAATCTTCAGGGTCAAATGGCATTGCTTTTTGATCTGTCAAAATATTGTACCACTGCACCAGTTTCCGAAGGTCAGAAGAATACACACGGTCATGATCTAAATTTGAAATGACACTGTCTACCAAATCTTTAATGTCTTGGGGCGAAGAATTGTGTGAGAGCACTGCAGCCCCCTTGTGTTTCTTATGCATCTTCAGGAGAATCTCCTGCAAAGGCACATCGTCTTCAAGGGTATACATCGTGATGTCGTTGAGACTGCTCACACGTATCGATCCGGGAACGCTTGTGCGTTTGCCGTCCAGCATGCTTTCAACGACAAGGTTCTTTGCCGATGAGGCAAGAACTTTAAATAATCCGGGCTTACCCGAAATGGCTAGTACTTCTGAAATCTTCATTCTATCGTATTGTATAGGGGCGAAAGTACGAAGAAAGTCTACTTTTTAATGACTTTCATATTTCGGGATTGCCTTGAGTACTTCTACGGGCTGTGAAGGGTCTGTTGCAACCACATAGTGTTGGAAGCCATTTGTGAGAAGCAGAGTAGGGACATTAAGCACGAGATTGTATCGTGCAGCTTGGTCAAGAGTGGTTTGGCCTAAAGGGATGGAAGGCGCTTTGCATTCTGCCAATAAGATGGGGTTCCGGTCTCGGTTGAAGCAGACCAAATCAGCACGTTTTGACAAATCGTTGAGGATGAGGGTGTGCTCTACAGCCATGAGTCCCATGGGATATCCCAAATCTTCTGACAGGTGATGAATCAGGTGTTGTCGCACCCACTCTTCGGGTTCCAGGGCCACCCATTTGCGCCTGATTAAGCACAGGATCTCATCGTGTTTCTCTCCTTTGCGAGCGACAAGCGTCGGCTGGGGGAGGTTTAATTTGGGAAGATCGGCTTGTCTAGACATGGTGCGAAGTTAGAGATTGAAGGTGTTAACTTCGCCCTATGGCTCACAGGCAAATCATACGCAACATTCAGTCGGGTAAATTTGCGCCTATCTATGTTCTTCACGGAGAGGAATCTTTTTTTATTGAGGAGATTACGAAGGTTTTGTTGGCGTGTACGGTTGATGAAGCGTCGAAAGATTTTAATGAGACCGTGGTCTATGGTCGGGACAGTGACCTCAATCAAATATTGGCTTCTGCGAGACGGTTTCCCATGATGGCAGAACGACAACTCGTACTTGTCAAAGAAGCACAAGACTTGAAGTGCTGGAAGCGGAAAGATGAACTTGAAAAGTTGGCTGCCTATGCAGAATCTCCTGTGTCGAGTACAGTGTTGGTTTTTGCGTACATGAATAAAAAGATTGACGGCAGATCGAAGGCCGTCAAAACCTTGTCAAAAAACGGCATCCTGTTTTTAAGTGAGAAAGTCAGGGATTACAAGCTGTCTGAGTGGATCACTTCCTATATCAAGGATCAGGAGTTAACCATCGATGGCCAAGCCTCACAGCTCCTCTCAGAATATCTGGGCAACGATTTGAGAAAAGTGGTGAATGAAATTTCAAAACTCAAAATTTCTTTACCTTCAGGGAGTGCGGTCACTTCGGAAGTCATAGAAAAACACATCGGAATCAGCAAAGACTACAATGTGTTTGAATTGCAGAGAGCCCTTGGGGTCAAAGACGTTGGGAAGGCGTCTCGCATCGTAAATCACTTCGAGGCAAACCCGAAGAGCAATCCCCTGGCCATGGTGATTCCGGTTCTGTCAGCCTATTTCGCGAAGCTTTTTGTCTATCATGGATTGAAAGATAAATCGCAACAATCGGCAGCCAAATCCATGGGATGCAGTCCTTTTGCAGTGCGAGATTATTCAGCAGCTTCACGGGTGTATGAAATAAATAAAATCGCCCGAATCTTTAGTTATCTCCGTGAAGCAGATCGGAAATCGAAGGGTCAAGGGAATGCGACAATCTCTGAAGGGATGATTCTTCGCGAAACAATTTTTAAGATCCTCCATTAAGTGATTGGAAATTGACCGTACTGAGTTTGGCATAATCTATGCTAACTTGCAATCCTGTAAGATTAAGACACACTAAGAAATGCATATGACACTTAAGACTATTTCCCGTTCAGTAGCGACAATTGTTGCTTTGATAGCTTTGACTTTGAGTCCCTACGCTCAGACATTTAATTTGGTTCCGAACAGTGGGTTCGAGGACACAAATATCAAGAAGTTGCGATCTTATGGTCAAATGGAAGAGGTGAGCAAGGATTGGTTTTCTGCGACGGAGGTTCCGGCAGACGTATTTGGAGACGGTGCAAAGGGGGATAAAATCGGAATCCCGACCAACGATTATGGCACACAGGAGCCTGCTGCCGGACTTTGTTATGCTGGATTTAGAGCATATTCGAAAGATCCCCGCATGCAACGCAGTTATTTGGAAGTCAAATTGCCTCAAATGTTAGACAGAGATGTGATGTACTGCGTGTCGTTTGATATCAGTTTGGCCGATCTAAGCAGATATGCCGTCAATGATATTGGTGTTGTTGTCAGCGATAGAAAAATTGAGCAACCGAATCTTGGTGACATGATTCTACAGCCTGATGTCAAGCAGAAAACAAACAAAGTATTTCAGTTTACGGAAGGATGGGAGAAGTTTTGCGGAACTTTTGTAGGCACGGGTCAGGAGGAATACATCGTTATCGGATGTTTCGGAAGTCGTTCCGAGATGACCATAGAGAAAGTGAAACGTCCGATGGGTCTGACTGGACCTCAACTGAGCCATGCTTATTACTTCATTGACAACGTCGAGATTATTGAAATTCAAGCCAAATCGCAATGTGTATGCTCTGCAGTTGAAGAGAGAGACATGGACTTGGTGTATGGATCTTCTTCCGTTCAAGACGAGGACATGACAGATGTCGAAAAAATCAATGCAAGTGCGATTTACTATGCCTTCCTCAAGCGTACACCTACAGGCTCAGGAAAGCAGACTGTCGCCGATATCGCGGCCATCCTCAAGGCAAACCCGAGTGTGAGAATAAACATTGTGGGTCATTGCGACGATGATGAAGCAAGTGAGGGGAAAATCAATGCACGCTATAAAATGATCGGCAAGAATCGTGGAGATCAAATACGTCGCATGCTTGAAGCGGCAGGCGTCCCTGCTACTCAGTTTTCTGTTTCAGATATCGGCGCACAAGATCCTGCAAACTCCCGTGACACTGACATCAGTCGTGCTCAAAACCGACGCGTCACGTTCGAGGTTAATTAAAAATTTCCACTGCACCTAACCCGCGTAGTGGACTTTGTTTCTGTACGCTTTCGGCACCATCAGCATCGCGATGAAGGCCAGAGAGAAGAGGATGATCATCGCGAGGATTGACTCCCTCATCGAGCCTGTGTAGCCTTCGATATACCCCCATCCGAACATCCCGATAATCAGTCCTCCTTTTTCGAGGACTTCATAGAAACTGAAATATGAGGCGGGGTCATTCGTTTTAGGAAGAATCTTTGAGTAGGTCGCTCGGTTTAGGCTTTGTGTGCCTCCCATCAGGAATCCTATCGCCCCTGCTGCCACATAGAACCCCATCTTCGTTGTCGCGAAGAAATAGGCGTACAAGCACAACGCGGCCCATCCGGCGATACAGCTCATCAGTGCTTTGATGTTTCCAATTCTTCGAC
>CAJXHE010000071.1 GCA_913051865.1 uncultured Flavobacteriales bacterium | reverse complement strand
CCTTCCACGATCTGTGCCAAAACCGCACCTGAGGCGTCAACCAGTTCATAATAGCCCGTAACCCCACCATAGGTCATTCCATCTCCATATGAATCCAACACAGATAAAGTATAGCATCCAAGTGTTAAACAGGTCGTCTCCACATATTCCGTTTCGGCTGTTGAATAAGGGCCGCCAGACCATACTGTCGCTCCATTCGCATCAGTAACTGTCCATGTGGTCTCTCCAGGATAACTGTCTGTTAAAAGTGACAGCGTCACCTCTGCACCACCCAATGTTGTAAACTGAGTTGATGATTGATTGTTTGAGAGATCTTCATCTTCGCCGTCTGAAGATGATAAAACCACTGACACATCAATGACATGTGTTCCGCTTCCCAAATCCACACAAGAATCACCACTTGAGCACAATGCGATATCGACAGATGATCCAGAAGACAGAGAGCCAGACCAAGATTGGGTTGTCGTTCCTGTGCCGTTAAGTGAATATGTCAGTGAGAAATCCGTGATGGTTTGAATGCCCAAATTAACAATTGAAATGGATGGGCTCACTGATGTTCCACACCCCTCAGGACTTAACCCAGAAACACCCTGAACCGCGACATCCCAGTCGGCGCCACCGACACCTTGCGTGATGGTCACGTTTGAATTCGAAATGTCAAAAAAGACATTTCCTTCCCCCTTGACTTTAAATCTTGCAGTCGTTGTTGTAATGTTTGGGATGAGTACTGAAGCTGAACCATTGTTAGAGACTCCGGTTGCTAACACAGTCGGAAATGAGTAACCTCCGTCTGTTGAAAGTGAAATTTCAACAGTAGGGCAGTTTACAGGTGACTGATTTGTGCCAGCTACATCCCACGTGATTGTCGCAAAACCATTTGGCACAGCCCCATTGTTAGGTGAAGTAACTACAAATGGCCCCGAGTTACCGTCAACAGAAAGAGACATCAGCTCATCTGTAAAGGCTCCTCCACCAGAACGATTGTCTCTCACGGAACATTTAAATTGCAATCCTCGAGAGTATGTCGGTAGGTGCTCTCCAATGGTCGTTGTGCCATTCACCAGATCAGATACACGAGGAAACACACGTGTATTTGATGTTGTTGATGGCCATGATCTGAAAATAGGCTGATTTCCCGAAGGATTTGTCAGATTGTTATCCCCACTTGATGTAGAGGGGCCCAAATCATATTGCTCCCAGTTATAAGTAATGGCGTCTCCATCAGAATCTGAACCAGAAGCAATGAGTTCAAAAGGAGTGTTCGCGGGAATGGTATTGCCACCACCAAAAGTTGATACTGTAGGAATACTGTTGTTTGTTGCCGATGAGGACGCACATGAATTCCCATTTCCATTGACCGTAAACGAGATCATTTCGTTGATGCTGTGATTGTGAAAATGGTCATCAGAATTTGATTGAAGATTCGGTGCGCATATCCCCGCGTAACCCATAATTGTAGAAGCCGACCCGGGCTCATAAGCTGCGCCACTTGACCTGTTGCAACTGTTGTTTTGAGTGTGATTCCCTCCCCATTGATGCCCCATTTCGTGAGCAACATAATCGATATCAAAGGGATCGTTGACAGGTGAGTTTTGGCCTGTGACACCTCCCGCTTTGTTACCGCCACAAGGAGATTGTAAGTAGGCAACACCTCCTCCACCAGTTGAAAAAACGTGACCGATGTCATAGTTGTTTGAACCAATTTCACTGTTACAAGTGCTTTGGTTTTGACTGAGCATTGCGCTCCCATTCCCATTTGAATAGGGGTCACTTCCACTATTTAAAAAGATGACATTTTCATTGTTGGCAACAATCACCATTCGAATACATACGTCGCGTTCAAATACCCCATTCACCCTTGCCATAGAAGTATTCATTGCAGCAAGAACCCCCGCAACAGTCCCCCCATGGTATTGCGCATACTCACCTGTACACGCAAGCGCCAATCGATAGGTTCTCAATGTCGAACCATTTGAAACCATCATGCTTTTTTGAATTCCCATTTGGAGAACTTCAGGCTTTGATTTAACGGACTCAGGCGTTTGGACTGCGTTAAAGGATTTCGGAGTGACTTCTCCCAAATGACCCTCTTTCACCACACAACCTTCAAGTTGCTTGTCCGTCGATTCATAAAAACTGTTTTTTGTGTAGCTAATGCATTTGGTCAAATCACCAGCTGTGAAAGGATCAATATAAACTGTTGATTCAGAACGCAGAATCATCGCATGGAACCCTTGAGGCGTTAAATCAAAACGAACAACGGAGCTCGGGTTATCAATTCCCTGACCTAAATACACTTGTATTTCCGGGTATTTGGAAGCAAGTTCTGGAGCCATAACTGGACTATTTACAAAGGAGAATAATTCCATCGTACCATCCGGCATAGGCAATTCTATAATCGCTGATGAATTCCTTGCCGAAGCATCTTTTTCAAGGGGAGCTGAATCCAAAACCTGGCGGATGGTTTCAATGTCTATCCCTACTGTCCTATAAACAGAGGGCTGAATGGTGGGACTTCCTTCATCAGATCGCACATTGATATCAGTCCAATAGCTTCCTTGGGCATACGAAGCATTGCTTCCTGCCTGTAAGAAGATGGCTATAAAAAGAACTGTGACAACTGTGAATAAAGAAATAAATCGATTCATAATGATGGAATAGGTGTTCAAAAACATATAAACTCTAAACGCTAGAATCCAAAAACGGTTGCCTAGGGCATGTCGATATTTTTACTTTCTTTTTCTATCAAATGAAGGCTTATTCCAAACCTTGATTTCATCATCTATTTTCACTCCGTCAATCACCTCTACAACAAGCCCATCAGATAGTCCCAGTTTAAGGTTTCGACGCTCAAAAGTATTTGGAGAAGTCTTTACTTCAACAAAGGCTTGACGTCTTTCATACTGCACCAAGTTCTCACTTATTGTGAGTACGGAATCTCGCCTGTCAAGCTCAACATCAGCATTTGCTGAGTATCCCGCCCTCAGAAACTGTCCATCCTTTAAAGAAACTGCAGCTTTAATCTCAAATTGAATGGCCCCAGACTCCTCTATACCTTTGGGCGCAATACGCTCTAATGTCGCCGGATATTTGGCGCCATCTATCGCTCCTATGGTCAGCACCATGCCCATGCCTTCATGTAACTTCTCCACCTCACTTTCATCAATTTTTCCAACGAAAATTAAGTCTCTCATATCTGCAACTGATGCGACTGTGGTGCCATCATTAAAGCTGTTTGTTTCAATCACACTGTTTCCTTTTTTAACTGGAACCTCTAAAACCATCCCATCTATGGTTGACCGAATCAGCGTATTTGATTTAGAACCGCCCCTTGAGGTCACCCCTTCACGAACAATACGCAGATTGTCTTCTGCGCCAAGGATTTCTTCTTTGGATTCTTTTAACGCCAACTCAAACCGCTGCATGTCCATTGCTGACACTACGCCCTGTTCAAACAACTCAGCATTTCTATTGTACGTTGTTGCGGCGTCATCTCTTGAGATCTTAGCGCGTGAAAGACGATTCTCTGCACTAGAAAGTGCTGCAATATTTGGAACAATCGTCACTTCAGCCATAATATCTCCAGCCAGCACCAAATCACCTGCCTCGATATGGACCTTTCTTACGATACCACTTACTTGTGGCTTAATTAAAATCTCCTGACGGGGCTGAATGCTCCCAGAAGCAACTGTCTTTAATATTACATTGCCGATTTTAGGCGATGATGTCCCAAAAAACGCCTCCGGGGCTTGTTCTTTTTCGTAGAGAAAATTAACCGTATAAATTGCCATACCGACGATTACGACAACAAAACCCAACAGGGCATAAAGTTTACCTTTTTTCATTCTGTTCTAATTGCTTCTACTGGACGAATTGCTATTGCGCGGACTGCTGGCAATATACCCGCTATAACACCCATTACGAGCATCACACCGAGGGCAATAAGTACAGTATATAATGATATTTCTGGATTTTGGAAGCTGCCTCCTGAGCCACCCATAGATTCAAGTAAATGATTGACACCCTCAAGTGAAGCGACACCAAAGGACACCCCAATAAGACCACTGAGTGTGGTAAGGAAGATGGTTTCCGACATGATTTGTCTCATGACTGTTAAAGGCGTCGCTCCCATGGCTCGACGAATCCCGAGTTCTTTTGTGCGTTCTCTCACAGTAATAAGCATAATATTCATAATCCCGATCGCACCTGCGAGCAATGCCAATCCTCCAAATATGAATGAAATCAGTCTGAAAGCTGCAAACAATGACTCAACTTCTTCAAATTCAGAAGCCATTGACCAAGATCCCATGGCTCTTTTGTCATCTGGGTGGACACTTTTTCGTTGCTTTAACAAAGACATCACCTCAGCAGCTGATGTATCTGCATGAACATTCTCATCCATGAGTAAGCTGTACCAACCTACCTCATTGTTTGTATGAAAAGACTTCCCAAAAGTCGTGTAAGGAATGAAAATGCTTTGGTTATCCTCCTCTGCATCTTCTCCCGTTTTGTAAGTGGAGTATACACCAACCACACTAAATATAACGCCTTGAATTTGAATGGAGGACCCGATAGGTTCAATATCATTGTCATAAAGAAGTTCTAAAACGCGCTTTCCAATGACAGCAATCTTCCTCTCGTTGTCAATGTCACCTTGATTTAAATAACGACCACTTAAAATTTTCACTGGATCAATTTCAATGTAGCCTGGAACATCTCCATAGACATTAAATGCGCCCGATTTCGTTCCTCTTGTAACATTGTTCGACCCTCGGTGACCACCCAGTTGATTTCGTGGCGCGACAAGCTTAATCGATGTCGCATTTTCTCTCAAGAACTCTGTGTCCGAATTGTTGAACTCAAATCTTCTTCCTCTTTTAAACCCTTTATATGGCATTGAAGTCATTCTGGACCATAAAAACATCGAGTTCTTCACCCTTCCTCCCATTTCACTGGCGACACCATTCTCAAGACCGTTAGAAGCCCCAACTGTCACAACGATCATAAATAACCCCCATCCCACTCCCAATCCAGATAAAAAGGTTCTGAATGGATTCGTCAAGAAAACTTGAAGAATCTCGAGAACACGATCCAGATCAAATAGATTTATTTTAGAACCTTTTTTCATTCGTCTCTCAGCGCTTCCACAGGTTTAATTCTGACCGCACGTAGCGCAGGCCCCAATCCACTCACAACACCTACTACAGCAAGGATTCCAAGCGCAACTAAGGCAATCCTGAAATCAACTTGTGGATTTTTAAAGTAATCATGATCAATCATCGGGGAAACCACTTCAAGCAATCCTACGCCAGTGATTAAGCCTGCCGAACCCGAAACAATCATCAGCGCCAGTGACTCTTGAACCACAAGGCCTAGAACCGAGATGCTTGATGCGCCAAGTGCTTTGCGAACACCGATTTCTTTTGTCCGTTCTTTCACGGCTATAGCCAGAATATTTGCAACACCTACAGCGCCAGCCAGAAGCGTAAGAAGCCCCAATCCCCAAATAAACAATTCTATTCCTAAAAAGATATTCTGATACCTCTCGTACTCCTCGTTGTTGTTCTCAATACGCACACCACGTTCATCATCCGGATGAACCACTTTTCTGTCCTTAAACCAAGACAACAAAGCGTCAGACAGCAATATTGTACTCGCAACAGGCATGTCACCCGTACCTAAAATCATTTGGTCAACTTTGTCGCTCGACCTGAAGATGCTCTGAGCTGTTGTAAACGGCAAGTAAGCCATCTTGTTTTCCCAGCGACTCGCAGGATCATCAAAGGTCCCTACGACACGAAATTGAACCCCTCCAATTAAGAGATACGTCCCTATGGGATTGACCCCTTCGTAGAGGTCTTCAACGACCGTCGCTCCAAGGACAGCAACCTTCGTTTCCTCATCAACATCACGACTGGAAATATATCTCCCATCCGTAAGCGTTGTATTCTCAAGCATAAGATGATCTGGATCCACACCTCTTAAAGGAAAATTACTTTGTTGATCTTCATGCTCCATCACAACACCCCATATCCTTACTCTTCTGGAATATGCATGTACAGTATCCATTTGCTGAAACATGGCATCCATATCAGAATTGCGCATCTTCACTTGTCTATTTGGCATATTACCACGATAAGCAAGCTGAGTTCTACCCGCATCCACCCAAATAGAATTTACTGCATCATCACTGAATTGGTTTTGCACGCCATTTTGAAGGCCAAACCCCAATCCTTGCATGACGACAAGAATAAACACCCCCAAAGCAATCGACAATCCAGTTAAAAAAGTACGCATAGGGTTACTCAAAACCGTATTTGCAATTTCTAACCACGTGTCTCGATTAAACATGAGTTAGCTTAAATCAATTAATCCATCGACGAGATGAATCGTCCTGTCACAGAGCGCGGCAATATCATGTTCGTGCGTGACGATAATCATCGTTATTCCATCTGCATTAATCTCACGAAGCAGTTTCATGACATCACTTGAAGTCACTGAGTCAAGTGCGCCAGTTGGCTCATCTGCAAGTATCACTTTTGGCTTTGCCACAAGAGCTCTTGCAATAGCGACCCTCTGTTTTTGACCACCACTCATTTGGTTCGGGAGATGGGAAGCCCAATCCTCAAGTCCTACTTTTTTAAGGTAGTCTAACGCGATAATATTTCTCTTTTTTCTGGGTATACTTTGATAATAAAGAGGAAGGGCGACATTCTCAAGCGCCGTCTTAAAGCCAATTAAATTAAAACTTTGAAACACAAAACCCAACAACTTGCTCCTGAATTTTGCGGCAGCACGCTCGTTAAGTCCCGCCATGGATTCACCTGAGAGTATATATTCTCCACTGTCAAAGCTATCTAGGAGCCCCAAAATATTTAAAAGCGTCGACTTACCAGACCCCGAGGAGCCCATTATCGCGACCATTTCTCCTTCCTTGATGTTACAAGTAAGGCCTTTTAACACCTGTAATTTTTGAGATCCTGTGACGTATGATTTGCCTATGTTATTTAATATTATCACCTCGCGAAGATACCAATCCACACGCGCTCTGAAAAGTTAAAATCTCTCAACACGTTAAATTCTCTATTAACCACGAAAAAAGCCGTACTTTCGCGCGTCCTTAGACGGGCATTAAAAGCCCCTATTAACTCCACCCACAATGAGCGGAATCAGAAACATTGCAATTATTGCCCACGTAGACCATGGAAAGACAACCTTGGTAGACAAAATCATACACCGTTGTCAAGTCCTAGACTCACACAAGGTTACGGGAGATCTAATCCTCGACAGCAACGACCTCGAGCGAGAAAGGGGAATTACAATCCTCTCTAAGAATGTGAGTGCACAATGGAAAGGAACGAAAATCAACATCATTGACACACCTGGTCACGCCGATTTCGGTGGAGAAGTTGAAAGAGTTCTCAAAATGGCAGATGCTGTCATCCTTTTGGTCGACGCATTTGAAGGCGCTATGCCTCAAACACGCTTCGTATTGGGCAAAGCATTAGAGCTAGGTCTCAAGCCCATTGTTGTCGTAAATAAAGTTGACAAAGAAAACTGTACGCCTGACATCGTTCATGAGCAGGTTTTCGACTTGATGTTCAATCTTGATGCAACGGAAGAGCAAATAGATTTCCCTACAGTATATGGATCCGCTAAGAACAATTGGATGGCGGAAGATTGGCAAAAGCCAACTGACAACATAGATTACCTCCTTGACCTCATCGTTTCTGAAGTTCCAGAGGCACCTTTTTATGAAGGGGATCCGCAAATGCAGATTACCTCATTGGACTATTCTAAGTACACCGGAAGAATCGCAATCGGCAGACTTTATAGAGGAGAGCTACATACGAACCAGGACTACGCACTTTGCACTTCTGATGGTGTGAAGAAAATTCGCGCAAAAGAATTGTTTGTATTTACTGGTTTGGGAAAAGAAAAAGTTGACTCAGTACGTGCCGGTGACATCTGTGCAATTAACGGAATAGAAGGATTCGAAATTGGCGACACCATCTCCGACCTAGAAAATCCTGAGCCCATTGACCGCATCGCCGTTGACGAGCCTACGATGAGTCTGTTGTTCACGATAAATACGTCGCCATTCTTAGGCAAAGATGGCGAATACCTGACATCACGTCACATTCGTGAGCGTCTGGACATTGAGCTCCAAAAAAATCTTGCATTGCGAGTCGAAGCCACTGACAGTGAGGACAAATGGAATGTCTACGGTCGCGGTATCCTTCACTTGTCTGTTCTCATCGAAACCATGCGCAGAGAAGGGTATGAAATGCAGGTTGGCAAGCCACAAGTGATTTTCAAGGAAGTTGAGGGCGTAAAGCATGAGCCTTTCGAACATCTTGTCATCGATGTCCCTGAAGCAGCTTCAGGAAAAGCGACAGAGCTTGTCATGATGCGCAAAGGAATGCTTCAGGTCATGGAACCGAAAGGAGACCTGCAACATTTGGAGTTCCGCATCCCCTCACGTGGTTTAATCGGACTCCGAAATCAAATCCTTACAGCGACTTCTGGTGGTGCAATCATGACACACAGATTCGATGGTTACGATACGTTCGCCGGCGAAATTTCGACGCGATTGTCTGGCTCACTTGTCAGTTCTGAACTGGGACAGGCTCGCGCATATGAAATCGACCGTCTTCAAGAACGTGGCACATTCTACATCGATCCAGGCCAGGAAATATATCCAGGACAAATTGTGGGTGAATCATCTCGTAACACAGACATGGAAGTCAATCTCGTCAGAGGAAAGAAACACTCGAATGTGCGGTCTTCTGGAACAGATAAAAGCCTTAAAATCGCCCCTGCAAAGAAAATGTCACTTGAGGAGTACCTTGAGTGGATCGCCGAAAATGAATATCTCGAGATCACTCCAAAGGCATTAAGGGCACGTAAGGTTCCGGGCACACACATTCCATAAGGACTGGGCTGCTCTTCTTAACATGCAACATGTACGATATCGTCGTCCTTACCCAGTCTGAATATATCAACCCTGAGAAGGTTGATTGGTATGTAAAACAAGTTCTGGATGAAGACAACTATGTCATAGAAGCATTAGCCGCCAGGGGCATGAGTGTCATTAAGAAAGATTGGTCCGATCCAGAATTCGACTGGAGCTCAGCCCGCGCACTCATGTTTAGAACCACGTGGGATTATTTTGAGCGATATGCTGAATTCAAGCCATGGCTGGAAAGTGTGTCAAAAACATGTCTGCTTCTCAACTCTGCGGACATTGTTAAGTGGAATATCGACAAGCACTACCTTCAAGACCTTATGACCGCGGGGCTCAACGTAGCACCTACGGAATTCATAAAGCGCAACACCTCCACTACGCTAAAAGCACTCTTTGAAAAAACGGGTTGGACAAAGGCTGTACTTAAACCAGCCATTTCAGGTGGTGCCTGGAATACGTATCGCATTAACATAGACTCAGCTTCCTCTCACGAAGACATCTTTTTAGAACTCATCGCAACGGAAGACATGCTTTTCCAGGAATTCTTAAATGACATAGAAACATTCGGTGAGATCTCACTCATGTTCATGGGCGGGAACTACACGCATGCCGTTCGTAAAATTGCAAAACCTGGCGACTTCAGGGTCCAAGACGATCACGGAGGTCGTGTAGAGGTATACGATGCATCTTCCTCGGAAATAGAATTCGGGATTTCGACACTAGCCGCTAGCCCCTTCAGCCCCATCTACGCACGTGTTGACATTGTGCGTGACAACTCTGGAAAATTAAGCCTATGCGAACTTGAACTCATCGAACCCGAGCTTTGGTTCCGAAACAACCCCTCAGCAGCAGATGAACTTGCAAAAGCCTGCTTAGAAGTTCTTAGCTAAAAGAATCTAAGAAACGAAAACAACCTTCTTAATTACTGTGCCAAATTAAAACCCATGGTTAAAGAAATTCGGCTGCCTGTATTGTAATCTATGACCTTAGCAGGATAATTGGTTATTTCCCCTGTTTGATTGTTATACTCCGAGTATGCCCCTTGTTCATTAGTACTTGCCTTTCCTGGAACAAAAGATAAATTTATGGGGATATTAAGATTGCCTGTTTTAATCGTAACTCCTACAGCTAAAACCATAGCGACACCACTCAAAGACACGTTTGGGCCAAAGGCTGCTTCAACACCACTTTTAGTTCTCATACCGAAGAGTGAAGACACAGAGGGTAAAAACAAGCCTTTTTCCATTCCCCCTACTAAAAACACCCACTCGACTAATCCTGCAACATCTTCACTGTCGATAAATTTTGTTTCAAGCTGCCATCCATATTGTGTAATAAATGACGAGGATTGCTCCCAGGCTTCATAATTTTCTCCCCAATTATTATTACTAGGAAAATCACCTCCCTGAATAAAAAATGAAGTCGCTCCTGGTGTAACAATTGTTCCGCCAACTCGAGGTCCTGAAAGTTTAACAACTTGAGCATGAGACATAAAAGTGAATAGAATTAAAGCAATAGAAAGTAGAAACTTATTCATGATTGGTTAGTTTTGGTTTTATTCGAAAACAAAAATAACACATATGTGTTATTGAGAAGTGATTTTATTTAATTCTTTGGAAAGCCAGGCGGAATAACTGGCTGCGCCTTGGTCGACAAGGTGATGGTCGTCATAATAGTAAGCAGGCGTCTTTGCGCCAGGCCAATCGTTTCCATCTATATAAAGCACGTCTAAAAAACATGCTGGTGTCGGAAACGATTCCTCACAAAGTTGAGGAGGGTTTAATAAAATAGTTTGAGCACCATTGAGAGAAGCTTTGGCAATCATTCCTCGCAAGACCTCACACGTTTCATCACTCATTACAACATCTACGTCATCACAGACCACAGATTCTATGGGTTCTACTTTACTCGACACGAATCCCAAACCCATATATTGATCCTTCG
>CAJXHE010000070.1 GCA_913051865.1 uncultured Flavobacteriales bacterium | reverse complement strand
AAGAATCAGTGGAGGCGCTTGGCTACCTGTGACGGATGATTATATAGTGAAACCGAAAGAGGGATTAGATGTCGTTACGACGATTGACATGCATTTGCAGGACGTTGCATCGCATGCACTGGAATCACAATTGACACGACACGATGCCGAATGGGGTGTTGTCGTCCTCATGGAAGTCGAAACAGGGTACATCAGAGCGATCACAAATCTCAAGAGATTTGATGACAGTGAAGGCAATGCAAAATATTATGAGAGTTACAACCACGCAATAGGCACGGCTGTAGAACCTGGATCTACATTCAAGCTTGCATCACTCATGACTTGTCTGGAATCAGGTGAAATGACACTCGAAGATTCTATCGATACTGGAAATGGAGAGATCGAATTTCATGATCAGAAAATGCGAGACTCGAATTGGGACAAAGGGGGACATGGGAAAATCTCACTCAAAAAATGCTTCGAAATGTCCTCAAATATAGGAACGGCTCTCGCTGTAAAACAATGCTTTGATCTAGAGCCACAGAAATTCCTAGATGGGCTTCAACGAATTGGTGTCACACAACCTTTGGGAATAAATCTCGTCGGTGAAGGACTCCCTAAAATATACACCACAGTTGGAGAGGGTAATTGGTCTGGACTTTCTCTTACACAGATGGCAATCGGTTATGAAGTCACACAAACACCTCTTCAAACTTTGTCCCTGTATTCCGCAATTGCAAATGGAGGTCGAATGATGCGCCCCACATTTGTGAAAGAAACACAAAGAAAAGGCGAAGTTGTTGAAACGTTTGGTCCTGTTGTTTTGAACGAAAGGGTGTGCTCAAACAAAACACTCCAAAGTTGTAGAGAAATGTTAAGAGGGGTCTGTGATCCCGATGGAGAGGGCACAGCTTCGCATATTTTTAAAAACAGAGCATATTCTGTTGCTGGAAAAACAGGCACCTCAAAAATCGCCGTTAACGGTGGTTATGCCAGTGGTCGTTATCGTGCATCATTTACAGGCTACTTCCCTGCTGATGAGCCAGAATATGCATGTATTGTGGTCATTGCTGACACGAGAAGTGGATCATATTATGGCAGTGCAATTGCTGCGCCAGTGTTTAGGGATTTGGCAGATTTAATATATGCAACTGACCCCTCATTTCATGAGATTCAAGATCAACCGTTGTTGGCTGAAGCAAAAAGGCATCTGCCTACAGCGATGAATGGCGCAAGAGGAGAACTTGTGATGCTGTACGAGATGTTAGGGATACGCTATGAAGACAACAGTGAAGGGGATGATTGGGTTAAGGTGAAAACAGGGACAGAAAGCGTGACAATATCCTCAAAAACATTTGAGGATAAAGCCATACCTGATGTCCGTGGTATGGGATTACGTGATGCACTGTACCTGCTAGAAAATGCCGGAGTTAAAGTGTTATACAAAGGAACCGGAATTGTAAAAACACAATCCATTACTCCAGGAACGCGATTAAACAATATAAATACAATTAGCATAGAATTGTCGTGAAACTACTCAAGGATTTAATATATGACGCGCGAATCAAAGAGATTCAAGGAACAACAAACATTGCCGTTGAGGGGGTAAGTATTGACTCCCGGGTTATCAAACCGATGAGCCTATTCGTTGCAATTAGCGGGACACAAGTCGATGGTCATGACTACATCAAACAGGCCATCACGAATGGTGCAACCACTATTGTATGCGAACGATTTCCTGAAGACTTTGTACGGCCTGAATCTGTCTCAGTTGTCGTCGTGAAAAACAGCGCAGTTGCGCTTGGATTTATCGCATCTGCGTATTACGACCATCCCACTCATGACATGAAGGTTGTGGCAGTAACAGGCACAAACGGAAAAACCACAATTGTTTCCCTCTTACATGGATTGCTGAGATTATTAGATAGAAAAACGGGGCTTGTGGGGACAATCGAAAACCGCATCAACAACAAAGTTATTGACGCGACGCATACCACACCTGATGCCCTTACACTTCAATCTTTATTCAGAGACATGGTGGATTCAGGGTGTAAATTTTGCTTTATTGAAGCCAGTTCGCATGCAATCGTCCAAAACCGTTTATCAGGAACAACATTTGCCGGTGCTGTCTTCACAAACATCACCCATGACCACCTTGATTATCACAAGACGTTTGACAAGTATCTCGAGGCAAAGAAGCAGCTTTTTGATTCCCTTCCTGCAAATGCATTTGCGCTAACCAATTCAGACGATCCGTACTTTGAAGATCTCGTCTTTGACTGTAAAGCAGAAAAAGCCACCTATGGCGTTGCCTCTGTGGCTGACTTCAAAGCCCGAATTATAGAAAACCAACTTCAGGGCTTGCATTTGCATCTTGATGGTCAGGATTTATACTCTGGGTTAGTAGGTGGGTTCAACGCGTCAAATTTGGCAGCCGTTTATGGTGTTTCAAAGCTTCTGGGGTTTGATGGGATTGAAACACTCACGCAGATGTCACTCCTATCTTCCCCACCAGGAAGATTTGAATTGGTCCAAAGCCCTGATGGGATTACTGCAATTGTAGATTACGCACACACACCGGACGCACTTGACAACATACTCCGCACGATTGCGACATTTAGGACAGGCGGAGAGAGATTAATTACTGTAGTGGGTTGTGGCGGAGATAGAGATGTCACCAAGCGCCCCATCATGGCTAGAGTTGCCGCTTCAGGATCTGACAGAGTGTTTCTGACGTCAGACAATCCACGCACTGAAGACCCAGGGATGATCCTTGTGGATATGACAACAGGTCTTGACCCTATCGACAAGCGCAAATGTATTTCCATCACAGACAGACGCGAGGCAATAAGAGCTGCTGCTGCATTTGCTGAAGCAGGAGACATCGTCGTTGTCGCCGGAAAAGGACATGAAACATATCAAGAAATAAACGGAGTGAGACACGATTTCGACGATCGCAAAGTTCTCGTGGACGCTTTTATAACTGCTTAACATGTTGTATCATTTATTTACATATTTAGACGCCGCATACGACCTTCCTGGAGCGGGGCTATTCAAATTTGTAACATTCCGAGCGGCAATGAGTTTACTCACATCGCTGTTTATCGGTATTTCGTTTGGCAAGACAATCATCGAATGGCTTCAACTGAAACAAGTAGGTGAAATAGTTCGTGATTTGGGACTCCAAGGTCAAATTGAAAAGCGAGGAACGCCTACGATGGGAGGCATCATTATTTTGACTGCCATTCTCGTGCCTACACTGCTTTTTGCCGATCTCACAAATGTGTATACACACATGATGATCATTGCCATTTTATGGCTTGGAAGCATCGGCTTTATAGACGACTACATTAAAGTCTATAAGAAAAACAAAGATGGCTTGGCGGGCAGATTTAAGATTGTAGGACAAATCGGAGTGGGAATCATTATCGGTGCAATCATGATGTGGCATCCAGATGTGGTTATCAAAGAACTTGGAGAAAATGGCGTATGGAATGAAATCCGATCAACCGTAACGACCATTCCCTTTGTCAAAGGAAACAGTTTCGACTATGCATGGTTGATTGATTGGGCCATTAATGATGTGACCGTCTGGGTTTGGATCGTATTCATTCCTATTGTGATACTCATTGTAACGGCTGTATCAAATGGTGCAAATCTCACGGATGGATTGGATGGATTAGCGACAGGCACAAGTGCAATTATTGGGATTACACTGGCAATTCTTGCATATGTAAGCTCAAATACACTGATCGCAGAGTATCTCAATATCATGTATATCCCTGGATCGGAAGAACTCGTGGTATTCAGTGCAGCATTTGTAGGAGCATGCGTTGCCTTTCTATGGTACAATTCGTATCCCGCACAAGTCTTTATGGGAGATACAGGGTCACTCGCTCTTGGAGGAATCATTGCGGCTTTTGCAATCTGCATAAGAAAAGAGCTTCTTATCCCAGTTTTGTGTGGTGTTTTCTTAATTGAAAATCTTAGCGTGGTCATGCAAGTGGGGTGGTTCAAATACACTAAAAAACGATATGGTGAAGGCCGAAGAATCTTCTTGATGTCTCCATTACATCATCATTTTCAGAAAAAAAACATCCATGAATCGAAAATCACTGCTCGGTTCTGGATTGTCGGAATTCTACTCGCTGTTATCACAATCGTTACACTCAAAGTTCGCTAAGACAAATAAAATTAATGTCTAAATCAATACTCATACTTGGTGCCGGGGAAAGCGGTGTTGGAGCAGCTAAGCTTGCTCTGGCTCTTGGCGACACACCATATGTGAGCGAAAGTGGACAGGGAAAAGCACACTTTATTAGTGAGTTGGAGTCCGCCGGCGTGGCATACGAAACAGGAGGACACGCACCTCAAAACTGGCCAACGGTTACAACCGTTATTAAAAGTCCTGGAATACCTGACACTTCCCCGACAGTCATCAATCTCAAGAAAAATGGCGCTGAAGTAATTAGCGAAATTGAATTTGCCAGCAGACATGCCTCTGGGAAAGTTGTTGCGATTACAGGTGCGAATGGAAAGACGACAACAACAGCGATGATTCATCGAATGCTGACGGACGCGGGTATCGACACAACGTGTGTCGGCAACATTGGTCCAAGCTGGGCGAGAGATTTGGCAGAAAGAAAAACAGATGCAGAAGTGACTGTTGTGGAAGCCAGTAGCTTCCAGCTGGATGGAACCACATCATTTAGACCAGATGTCGCTGTGCTCCTAAACATCACACCTGATCATCTTGACAGGTACGATTATAAAATGGAAAACTATGCAGCATCAAAATGGAAGATTACTCAATTCCAAACAGAAAAAGATTTCCTCGTTTACAATTCAGACGACAATGAGATCGAAAAATTAATCTCCAACAAAGGCACAGTTGCACGCCTCGCTCCTGTCTCATCTATAAAATCTCTTCAACCAGATTTGATTGACCAAGAGAACTTTCATGCAGGGCTCACCAATAAAAAAAAAGAATTTACAATACATACACCCCATAAAAAACCATTTTCTATGACCATTCAAAAACTTGCCCTACAAGGCAAACACAATCTGTTCAATTCTATGGCAGCTAGTGTTACAGGTAGAATTTTAGAGCTCCGAAGTGAAGGAATTCGAGAAAGCTTAACGCATTTCGAAGGTGTTGAACACCGCTTGGAATTCGTAGCAACGATTAACAACATTAGATTCATTAACGACAGCAAAGCAACAAACGTCAACAGTGTTTGGTATGCACTGGAGTGTATGAAAACTCCTGTGGTATGGATTGCTGGAGGCATTGACAAAGGCAACGACTATCGAGACCTTGTACCCCTGGTAGAGGAAAAGGTGAAACATCTTATTTGTTTGGGAAAGGACAACTCAAAGTTAATTGAGACATTCTCTTCGAAAGTCGAGACTGTACACATGGCGGAGACCGCTGAAGAAGCGGTTCAAATCGCGTATGACTTAGGCATGCCGAATGAAACTGTCTTGCTTTCTCCTGCTTGTGCAAGCTTCGATATTTTCGGGAGCTATGAGGAGAGAGGCAACAAATTTAAGAACGCTGTCAAGGGACTTTAATCCTGCATGGCTAATTGGGTACATACTATTCGAGGACGACTCGAGGGCGACAAAGTGATTTGGATGATCGCACTAATTCTTAGTGTTTGGTCTCTGCTATCAGTGTACAGTGCAATATCGTCACTTGCATATAAAGCAAATGGCGACTCCCTGAGGTTCCTCATGAAACAAGGTGGGCTCTTAATAATGGGGCTCGTGATCATGTATGTCGTACATAAAGTGCATTATAAATACTTTGCACGAATCGCTAATGTTGTGCTGGTTTTTGCAGTATTAGCGCTTGTGCTCACCCTCATCTTTGGCTCTGACATTAACGAAGCCCGGCGTTGGATCAAACTACCCTTTATAGGGCTTACGCTCCAAACGTCTGATTTCGCAAAAGTAGGTTTGGTGCTTTGGCTGGCGAAGGAATTACATGTCCGACGAGAAAGGTTAAAGGATTTCAAAGGAGAGGTTTTACCGATGTTAATGAGAATAGGTTTGGTGTGTGGACTTATTCTTCCTGCGGACTTTTCTACAGCTGCACTTTTAGGGGTCGTTGCACTGGGAATGCTCTTTGTAGGGGGCGTCCCCTTTAAAGGCATGGCCTCAATATTTGGTTTGATTATCGTGGCTGGATTCACTATTTATGGGGTGAGTAAAGCTGCGCCAAACCTGATACCAAGAAGCGGAGTATGGGTCAATCGTATTGAACAATTTGCAGGGTTTCATCAGTCGACTGGTCTCGAAACAAATAAAAATTCAGATGAAGATTATCAAATAGATCTTGCCCAAGTCGCGATTCATCGTGGCGGGTTTTTACCATCAGGACCTGGAAGTGGCACATCGAGGAATTTCTTGCCACATCCTTACTCAGATATGATTTATGCGTTTGTAATCGAAGAATGGGGGTCTGTGATCGGAGGTGTTGGATTGGCACTTCTCTATTTTATATTGTTATTCAGAAGCATTCAGGCTGCACGGAAATGTGACAGACCATTTGGCAGTTATCTGGCAATGGGATTAAGCCTTCTGATTACTGTACAAGCCTTAATAAATATGGGGGTTGCTGTAAGACTCTTCCCGACTACAGGACAACCTCTCCCACTTGTAAGCTACGGTGGCACATCACTCATATTCACTTGCCTCTCAATAGGAATGATATTGGCCGTGAGTAGAGCACCCATGCTCAATAAAAAACAATGAATACGAATCCTACATCTTCAGATAAAATTAAACGTGTACTTATTTCAGGAGGAGGAACTGGCGGACATATTCATCCTGCCCTTGCAATTGCAGATGAAATTGTTCTCAGAAACCCCGATGTAGAAATAAGGTTTGTAGGTGCGTTAGGAAGAATGGAAATGGAGAAAGTACCTGCTGCAGGATATGAAATTGAGGGACTTTGGATCAGTGGCGTTGAGCGTAAAATAACCAGTCTAAAAAACCTTAGCTTTCCATTTAAACTTATAAGTAGTCTCATTAAAGCTGGCGCACTACTTCGCAAATACAAACCTCAAATTGTGATAGGAGTAGGTGGCTTTGCCAGTGGACCTTTGTTATTTAGAGCGTCAAAAAAAGGCATCCCTACTTTAATTCAAGAACAAAACTCATTCCCGGGGATTACAAACAGAATACTCGCAAATAAAGTACAAACAGTATGTGCCGGATTCCCCGGTTTAGAACGATGGTTTCCAAAAGAACGCATTGTAGAAACTGGAAATCCACTAAGATCAAGCGTTTTAAAACTTGCTGATTCAAAAAACACGCCTCCGAAATCAGAATCGTGCGCCCATTTTAACTTCAAGAATGACAAGCCTATCATTTTTATTATGGGTGGCAGTCTTGGCGCAAAGTCTATGAATTCTGCAGTAAAAAATGTACTCGAACATTACGCATCGTTAGAACAAAGTAAACAACGCCTACCCTACGCTATTATTTGGCAATGTGGCGCACGTTTCTTAGAGGAGAGCACGGCCTGGTTAAAAGATTTCCAAAAGAAATATCCAGAGATCGCAAGATCGGTAAGATGTTTGGGTTTTATAGACCGAATGGATTTGGCATATGCTGCAGCAGATATCATTGCAAGCAGAGCAGGGGCGATGTCGATTTCTGAACTGGCCTTAGTTGCAAAACCAACAATCCTCATCCCATCACCTCACGTCTCAGAAGACCACCAAACAAAGAATGCATTGTCCCTTGTAAAAAGAGGCGCATCTACCCTGGTGAAGGATCATGATGTCGTGGAGAAACTACGAACTGAAATAGAAGCCTTGTTGTTAGATCAGGGGAAATGTGACGCTATGGTGACAGCACTTAAAACGGCTTCGAGGCCCAATGCATCTGTCATCATCGCAGATGAGGTCGAGAAACTTCTAAATCTATAAATATGATTCCTTCAGTGGCATATTTGATAGGTGTAGGAGGCGCAGGAATGAGTGCAATTGCAAGATATTTACTGAAAAGCGGATGCGAGGTTTATGGATATGACAAAGTAAAAACAAGCCTCACAGAGGAACTAGAACAGGAAGGAGTGCATGTGAATTACGCGCTTTCAGTGAACGCAATCCCCGAAGAGGTGCAGATAGAAGCAGGCAAATTGTTGTTTATCACCACACCCGCAATACCTGCCACTCATCCTCATATAATCCATTTAAAAGACGCTGGACATAAGACCATCAAGCGGTCGGAATTTTTAGGGCAGATTACTAAGAACAAGCCTACTTTAGCAGTTGCTGGCACGCACGGAAAAACAACAATAACAGCGTTACTTGCGCACATAGTCGCTGGGACTGAAAATGGATGTAACGCTTTCATAGGTGGGATTTCTGCAAATACAAAAAGTAACTTTTATTGGTCAAGCAAGGCAAAATGGACTGTCGTTGAAGCAGACGAATTCGACAGAAGTTTTCATAGCCTAAGTCCTACACATGCTGTCATTACATCTCTAGACCCAGATCATTTGGATATCTATGGAAATGAAGCACGTTTTATAGAAGCTTTTGAGATTTTCGCAGATAAAGTGACAGAAAAATTAGTTGTTTGTCATGAAATTGCACAGAAATTTGACAAGAGGACAAATCTAGAAACATATGGAATCGAACAATCCGGTTTAAAACTCACACATTCAGCATCTCAAATCGTGGGGTCTTCTTCAGGTTTAAAATTTGATTTAAATCTGAACAACAAAGAAACAATATTGAAAAACATCTCCGTCAATATGATGGGGTTGCACAATCTAGAAAACATCATTGCCGCATCAGCATTAGCCTACAATGCCGGTGTGGAGATTGACTTAATAAAATCTAGACTGGCCTCATTTACAGGTATTTACAGGAGATTTCAGATACACACACACTCATCAACATCTGTGTATATTGATGACTACGCACATCATCCAACTGAACTCAAAAAAACAATTGAAGCCGTTAGAACGCATTTCCCAGACAGACATCTTACAGTGATTTTTCAACCTCATTTATTTTCGAGAACACAAGATCAGCAAGAGGGGTTTCGTATAGAATTGAATAAAGCTGACAGGTTAATATTGCTCCCCATCTACGCTGCAAGAGAAAATGAAATTGACGGTTTCAATACACAATCTCTATTTGAAAAGATATCGCACCCCCACGCTGAAACTTCAACGAAAAATTCCATCTTCGATAACTTAAAGAGACACCAAGTAGATGTTCTTTTATCTGTAGGAGCTGGAGATATAGATTTACTCGTCCCCTCCCTCAAGAAATGGACTTCTACGTACGCCTGAATCAAACATGAAAAATAGCACAGCAACAATTCTCAGTATCTCCCTTCTTCTAGGGGGTATCTTGGTTTTGTTAGGGTTTGCGACAATTGATAAGGCTGAGAAACGAATTATTGCAATTGAAATACACATTGTAGGGGCAAAGGGAACTCAATTCTTAACGCCCTTAAGAGTGCGTGAGCATCTTGACACCTTCGGACCAGTTATCGGACTCTTAGAAGAAAACATTCCCCTGTATGAAATCTATGAGCATATCATGCTCATCCCTTCTGTTCAATCTGCATACATATACCCCACCCTCGATGGAGAGTTGCATCTTAATCTCACACAACGGAATCCGAAAGCGAGGGTACATTCAGAATTAGAAGGCGACTATTATATCGATGAGCAAAATAGATATATGTATCTAGACGAGCAATACACTGCCCGCGTTCCAATTATACATGCTAATAACTATGAGGATGCGCTCAAAGGGATTGCGTTTATTGACGCGACAAATGGAGATGCTTTTTGGACTGCCTTAATCGACCAAATCATCGTTGATAAAAAGGGGGGATTAGAACTGATACCTAGAATAGGATCAAGGGTATTACTTGGATTGAATCAAGACCCTGATGTTCAACGTAGAAATTTAATCACTTTTTACAGAGCCCAAATAAAGTCAGGAAACTTGAAAAACTACGCACGCATTGATTTGAGTTACAAGGATCAAGTGATCGCGAAACGACATGTCTACTAATTACCGCAATACGAAGCCCATGGAAAAAGATTTACAATCACCAGACCCTGAAATAATCGTCGGTCTAGATATAGGAACTACGAAAATTGCTTGTTTTGTGGGACAGAAAACTGCCCATGGAAAAATCGAAATCCTGGGTTATGGAAAAAGTGATTCGGTCGGCGTTTCTCGTGGGGTCGTGTCTAATATTGAAAGGACTGTTCAATCCATCAAACTAGCAGTACAAGCTGCTGAGGAGGAATCAGGAGTGGAAATAAAAGTTGTAAACGTTGGTATTGCAGGTCAACACATCAAAAGCCTGCAGCACAGAGGTATGATTACTAGAGAAAATCTAGATGATGAAATTCGCCAAGCAGACATTAATGCCCTTGTGGAAGATATGCGAAGGTTGGTCATGCCTCCAGGCGCACAAATACTTCACGTACTTCCTCAAGAATTTACAGTGGACAGTGAGCCTGGAATAAAAGATCCCGTAGGGATGGCTGGCATTCGATTGGAGGCAAACTTCCACATCATTACTGGAGATATCGCTGCGGCACGAAATATCTACAAGTGCATTACAAAAGCAGGATTAGAAATTGACCAGCTTGTTCTTGAACCATTGGCCTCGTCCTCATCTGTACTTACAGAAGAAGAAAAAGAAGCTGGCATTGCCTTGGTTGACATTGGGGGTGGCACAACAGATATCGCTATTTTTCAAGATGGAATAATCAGACATACAGCTGTGATTCCATTTGGAGGAAAAGTCATAAGTAGTGACATCAGCCAAGGATGTAACATTATGAGCAAACAAGCTGAAAAACTTAAATGTAAATTTGGTTCAGCCCTTGCACAAGAAATGAAGGACAATGAGCTCGTCTGTATCCCAGGGTTACAAGGACGTAAACCGAAAGAAATTTCTTTGAGAAATCTAGCAAGTATCATTGAAGCAAGGATGGTCGAAATAATCGAACACGTCCACTACGAAATAAAGGCATCAGGGTTAGGCGATCAATTGATCGGAGGAATTGTTGTTACAGGTGGTGGAAGTCAGTTGAGACACATCACACAACTATTTCAGTACCATACTGGACTTGACTGTAGAGTGGGATATCCAAATGAACATCTTTACGAGCCACCGAGAGACACGAATATTCCATCTTTCTCAACTGGTGTCGGTCTTGTAATCCGAGGTTATGAAGAACGAGAAAGCGCTGCGTCGAGGAAAACAATGATTGAACCTGACGTTAAACGTCGCCATGGATTCATGGAAGACTTCGTGAAGAATATTAAAGATTGGTTTGAGAAAGAAGAAGAACAATAGTCCCCACCCATAAATATCTACAACATGCAATTTGCACTACCTAAATCATCTAACAATCCCATCAAAGTAATTGGTGTTGGAGGAGGCGGATCAAACGCCGT
>CAJXHE010000069.1 GCA_913051865.1 uncultured Flavobacteriales bacterium | reverse complement strand
ATGCGTGCAAATGACGACGGTAAAACGGTTGCTGCGATGGATGTTCTTGTGCCTGGGATAGGTGAATTAATCGGTGGATCACAACGTGAGGAGCGGTTAGACGTTCTTAAAAAGAAATGTGCGGACTTTAATATTCCAGAGGATCATGTATGGTGGTATCTTGAAACAAGAAAGTTCGGTTCTGCCAAGCATTGTGGGTTTGGCATGGGATTTGAAAGGCTAGTCATGTATTGCACAGGTATGTCAAATATCCGTGACGTCATTCCATTTCCAAGAACGCCTCTGTCGGCTGAATTTTAATAATGCTCAAACAATCTCTACAACAAAAGCAACTACAAAGACTGTCTCCTCAGCAAATCCAGCTGATGAAACTTTTGCAGGTGCCTACTGTTGAATTAGAAGCTAGAATTAAAGAAGAACTCGAGGCAAACCCTGCATTAGAAGAAGGAGTAGAGGAGGTTGAGGATGTGATAGAAGATGAAAGAGAGAAGGATGATGCAATCGAGGAATTCGATTTTGAAGAGTACTTAGACGATGAAACGCCGGATTATAAAACGAGCATAAGAAATCATGGCGTTGATGTCGAAGACAAAGACATTCCCCTTGGCGCAGGTGCTACATTTCGCGAGTTGTTAGTCAGTCAACTTGGGTTGGTGGTTTTGAATGACAGTGAACGAATGTTAGGTGAGCATATTATAGGTCAGCTTGATGATTCGGGATATCTGAGGCGTGATTTAGAAAGTATCGTGAATGATTTGGCCTTTACCCAAAACATCATGATTGATAAGGAGGACCTCCAATCTGCCCTTAAAATCATACAAACGCTTGACCCTGCTGGTGTTGGTGCAGAAAACCTTCAGCAATGTCTTTTAATCCAAATTAGAAGAAAGATTGAGAAGCTTCAAGATTCAGTCAATTTTGTAAGACTTCAAGCAATGATTTCTGCTGAGGAAATTCTGAATAATCATTTCGAATCGTTTTCAAAAAAACATTTCCAAGCGATCACCACCAAGCTTGAAATTACGGATGAAGATTTAAGGGAGGCGCTAAGTGAGATTACCAAATTAAATCCCAAACCGGGAAATTCGGGAGGTGAGTCTTCTCGAAATGTGCAACATGTCGTTGCGGATTTTATACTGAGTATTCACGAGGATGAGTTACACATTACACTGAATCAAAGAAATGCCCCAGACTTGAGAATAAGCCCATCATATAAAGAAATGATGGACACATATAGCAGCGGTGCAGAAACCTCTAAGTCCCAAAAAGAAGCATTAAGCTTTGTCAAGCAAAAGGTGGATGCTGCCAAATGGTTTGTAGATGCAATCCGTCAAAGACAGCTTACTTTGATGAAAACGATTAAAGCGATTGTAGATCATCAGGAACAATATTTTTTAAGCGGAGATGAAACAGATATTAATCCCATGATTCTGAAGGATATTGCTGAGCGCATTCACATGGATATAAGTACAGTTTCTAGAGTTGCAAACAGTAAGTATGTCCAAACACCCTATGGAACCTTCCTCCTTAAAACATTTTTTTCAGAAAGTTTGTCTACCGACAGTGGTGAAGATGTGAGTTCAAGGGAGGTGAAAAGGATTCTTCAGGATGCAATCGATGAAGAGGATAAGAAGAAACCGCTCACAGACGAAAAACTCGGCGTCATTTTAAATTCGAAAGGATATCACATCGCGCGTAGGACTGTTGCAAAATATCGTGAGCAATTGGGGATTTCTGTTGCGAGACTAAGAAAAGAACTCTGATTTTCTCGATTGCATGGATACAATCGCAAAACTTATATCAGCTTTTCTGCATCCTTTTTTGATGCCCATGGCCACCTTGGTGGTGTTGCTTCACTTCGATTTATATCTCTCCCACAGAATTGACGTTTTTATATATTTGGCCATGGTTATTGGGATCAATACTTTGGCTCCCGCGTTTTCACTGTGGTTTATGTACAAGCGAAAGCTCATTTCTGACTTAGACATCAGAAACCGCAAAGAAAGAGTGAAGCCTTTTTTAATTGTGCTCTCTTACTTTACGTTGGCGTATATCTTGACGCTTGAAATATCCGGAATCTTTGTCCCTGAGCTTTACAGATCATTAATGTTGGGACTGGTTCTGTCTATTTTTGTCGGATGGTTAATCACCCTTAAGTTTAAAATCAGCATGCATATGCTGGCTTCTGGGGGTGTTCTCGCGGCCGTACTCATTGCTTCTGTCAGGCTAAACACCTTAGACTTACAATGGATTTCTTCTATAATAATTTTGGGAGGTTTGTTGGGGTGGAGCCGACTGTACCTAAAAGCACATACGCATGTGGAAGTATATTCAGGATATGCAGTGGGATTCTGTTGTGTGGGAATGACAATGATATTGGGGCTTTGCTAATCCAAACTAAGCAACATCTGAAAGAAAGCCACCGTCTTTGTCTGAGTTAGATATGTAAATAGAAAGTGCCTTTTGAGCCCTCTTCAATTCATACACCAACTCAAACACCATTCCTGGCAGTTCACTCGTATCTACATTAAACTTAGATCGGTGTTCTATGCCAGAGAGTAAATTTTCAGTGTCTCTGAGTCCCAGCATTTGAACACTTGATTTCAATGTATGCGCGACTGTGTGCAGATATGCATAATCTCCTGACCTCACCCTGTTTTCCAGTAAGGTGCAGTAATCGGGATTTTGTTTTAGAAATAATTCGATGATACCATTCACCAAACGCCGATTCCCTTGGAATGCATCTTCTAGATATGTTAAGTCAAAAGGGGAAATCATATTATTCCTTACGCATTTAAATGCAAAAGGTTTCATATTGTATGACTTCAGTCGGATTTCTCTTCATTAGCTTTGAAGTATGCAAATGAAATCTTCTATTTTAGTGACTGGTGGCGCAGGATATATAGGGTCCCATACTGCGGTATCACTTGCAAAAGCAGGATTTAGAGTTGTTTTATTAGATAATTTCAGCAATTCTGATTTTCAAGCTGTGCAGGGTGTCAGATCTCTCATCAATGCTGAAGTTCCATTCTATGAAGTGGATTGTAGGGACACCGATGGTTTATTTGACGTGTTTAGAATAGAAAAGGAAAAGGGCCATGTGATCAAAGGAGTCATCCATTTTGCAGCACTTAAGTCAGTTGGTGAAAGTGTAGAGAATCCGGAGTTATATAAGGACAATAACATCTTAGGAACTGAGCGTTTGCTAGAAGTGATGCGGGCGTTTGATGTTGAAAATTTGGTTTTTTCTTCAAGTTGCACTGTCTACGGAGAGCCAGAAGTTGTCCCCGTCGATGAAAACGCCCCGTTCCTAGAAGCGGAATCTCCATACGGATTTACCAAACAAGCTTGTGAGAGGTTAATCGTAAATCACTTGACACGAAATCCTAAATTTAACGCTGTTATTCTTAGGTATTTCAATCCCATAGGAGCGCATCCGAGTGCGGTAATTGGCGAATCCCCAAGAGGAGTCCCAAATAACCTTATCCCTTATTTATGCCAATCTGTTGCCGGAATAAGAGGTGCGTTACACGTTTTCGGTACTGACTACCCTACACCAGATGGTTCTTGTATCAGGGATTATCTACATGTGATGGATTTAGCCGAAGCGCATGTCGCTGCACTTGAATTCCTTTTTAAGGATAAGCTGAGGGATAAGGATACTGGCTGGAGAGCATATAATTTAGGGACTGGTAAGGGGGCTTCTGTGTTAGAAGTCATTCAGGCATTCGAAAAAGTGACTGGGTTAGAAGTCCCATATTCAATAGCTGAAAGGAGGGAAGGGGATGTAGTGGCTATTTGGGCAAATGCTTCTAGGGCAAAAGATGAATTGGGTTGGCAGACAAAACGTTCCCTTGAGGAAGCATTAAACGATTCCTGGCGATGGCAAAAAAAAAGACCCGATTCACAATGAACCGAGTCTTTTTTTTAATTTTTAGTTGGGCGTGTTCATACAACGCTTAATCTTAATTCTTGATTACAGTTGTGTGAGTTACCTTTTTACCGTGAACAACACGTATTGAGTAAAAACCTACATCGTTTAAGTCGTCAGTGTTAAAGTGAATCACTTTGTTGTCTGGGTTGATGTTGATCAAGTCTGCACGAAGAACGTTTCCGGCAAAGTCAAGCAACTGAACAATTACTTTTCCCTCTTCGATTCCGTCGACACGAATACCAAGTTCATTTTGAAATGGGTTAGGGTAAGCAGTTACCTTAAGATCTGTCCCAGAGTACGATGAAGTATTATCGTTTGTCTTCTCCTTAACAAGTGCAGAGAAGCAGACGTTTGTTTGAAGTGCTGTTCCGTTGAAAGTACATGTTCCAAGAGCGTCAGCAGCATTGTCATTTGCCAATACAGCTAGACGTGTTCCATGGTTTGACTTAAGTAAGATGGTGTATTCAGATCCCTCACGAACTTTTTCGCTCATCGGTATAATCAATAGACCATTTCTTACATTTCGAGCACTTACTTCTTGTGTTAAAAGTGAGTTGTTACGTTCATCTCTCAAAGTGACTCTACCTACAAAGTCGCCATCGATGTGTTGTAGTTGGTATGAGATTTGCTCAAGTGTACCAGTAGCACACGCTGTAAAGGTTTGACCAATTGTTTCACCAGTAGTAGGGATACGTCCAGTGTGGGAAAATACCTCAGTGTTACACAAGCCATTCGCAGACTTTTCAGAACCAATACCATTGTCATCGTTTGTTTGGCCTGCACGTCCTTCATCATTAGATAGACCGATTGCTTCAATTGATTTAAAACCAAACTCTCCAACTAACTTTCCACGGTAAGGTGATCCGTCAATCGTAAGTGTTCCCATAGGGCCTTGCTTAGTACGAAGGCTAAGGTCAAATCCGATGTCAGCACTTACATTAAGGATATAACTAAGGCCAGACTTAACACGTGTCTCCATTGGGAGGACGACTTGTCCGTCTACAACCTGTCCTTGCTTAAAGCGTGCAACGTCCAGTACCAAGCCGTTCATAGAGCGTACTTCAACCGTGTAAGTTCCGCGATCATTTAAGCCTTTAACGTTTAAAGTGACTTCCATTAATTTTCCATCAGTACAAGCTGAGAAAATTTGAGTAGCAGTAGATCCGTTTAATAAAATTGTTTTGTTTGCATCCTTGACTTTATAAGAGCAGTCATATGCTGATGTTGTACCTTCTAAAGCGTTAGTAGGTGAAGTTTGCTCCTGTGCTAGGAGGTTACCAGTAGTAAAAACTGCGAGAGCAGCGAGGGTTGAGTAAAACTTATTCATAATGTAAAGATTGATAGGGTTAAAAAAAAGATTCATTCCCTTTTACTCATGTCGATCCAAATAAGTTTCATTTTTTATAAATAAAACACGCCGTATCGCCGTATATATTTGATAATCAAATAGATGAGAGGTAAATAAAATTTACATTTAATTTGGGTGTACGCTTAATTATGTACTGTTTTTCCTTGCTGTCCTGCGATAATGGTTAGAATCAGAAGGGGCCCCTAATGATTCCATTGTCGGATTTTCGAATGAAGTCCAGTACGAAGTCTTTGTCCTCACATGCAGGGAATTCAGCATCTGCAACTTTAAGAGCTTGGCTCATATTTGCATTTTGAACGTAGAGTGTTCTATAAATATCCTCAATACGTGTGATTCTTTCTTGGTCAAACCCCCTTCTCCGAAGCCCTATTGAATTCACGCCTATGTATGCCAATGGTTCTCTTGCAGCTTTAATGTAAGGTGGTATGTTCTTTCTGACCATTGATCCCCCAGCGACAAATGCGTGCTCCCCAATTCTGATGAATTGCTGAATGCCTACCATCCCTTCTATGATAACCCAGTCATCAATTGTGACGTGGCCAGCAACATTTACAGCATTTGCCAAAACAACTCGGTTTCCTAACTGAACATCGTGCGCTAAATGCACATATGCCATGATTAAGCAATCATTGCCAACTGTTGTTTTAAGTTTGTCCGAAGTCCCTCTGTGAATTGTGACACACTCTCTTATCGTCGTGCGGTCTCCAATCTCTACAGTCGTGTTTTCATCTTTGAACTTAAGATCTTGTGGTTCAGCACCAATGACTGCCCCAGGAAATATTTTACAATCTGCACCAATCGTCGTGCTTTCTAAGATTGAAACATTTGGCCCTACATATGTTCCAGGACCTATCGTTACGTTAGGTCCGATGTATGAAAACGGTTCAACAACCACTCCTTTACCTAATGAGGCGTGTTCGTGAATGTATGCTTGTGGGCTTATTTTCCTTGTCATAGGGCGTTTTAAGGTGTTGAAAATAGTCTCTACTTTTCAGCGGGTTCCCTGTCCTTGATCACTTGAGCTAAGAGTATGGCTTGAGAAACCAAATTGCCTCTAACATATCCTTTTCCTTGCATATGCACTAATCCTCTTCTGATAGGTGATATCAATTTGAGGTGGAATACAATTGTATCTCCTGGCATGACCTTTTGTTTAAACCTGACTTCATCAATTTTCAAGAAGTATGTAGACCAAAATTCAGGATCTTCAACATTTGAAAGCGCGAAGACGCCTCCTACCTGTGCCATCGCTTCTACTTGAAGCACGCCGGGCATGACAGGATTATCTGGGAAGTGACCCTGAAAAAAGGGTTCATTCATCGTTACATTCTTGACGCCTGTGATACTCTGATCATCCATTTCAAGAATTCTATCGACCAATAGGAATGGATAGCGATGCGGAAGCAGTTTAGAAATTTGATTTACATCTAGAATTGATTCTTTATCTGTTCTTAAATCAGGCAAATCTTCAAGTGCAAATATTTGTTTTTCAAGTGCTTTGGCAAATTCCACATTCGCTTCATGTCCAGGACGTGCAGCAAGAATATGTCCATAGATATAACACCCTGTCAGGGCTATGTCACCAAGTATATCGAGGAGCTTATGTCTCGCAGGTTCATTAGGGTAGTGAAGCGGGGACGTACTCACAACACCTGCTTCGTCTTCGACCACTCCAAGTTCTTTTCGCCCCATCGAGTCAGCGATGGATTGCAATTCATTTTTTGAGTAGGGTCTTTCTGCGAGAACGATGGCGTTACCTACATCCCCTCCTTTTATCAGCCCTTTCTCCGCCAACTCTTTAAGCTCCTTCATAAAGACAAACGTCCTGCTAGGCGCAATTTCTTTACTGAAATCACTGAGCTTTTCAAGTCTAGCATGTTGCGTCCCAAGAACAGGACTGTTGTAATCGACCATAACTGTTAGACGGAACTCATCTTCTTTGAGAGGTACGAGTAACATTTCGACATTGTTCTCTTTGTCTGTATAACTTATGTTTTTTCTGACCTTAAAGAATCTTCTGTCTGCCTCTAACTCGGTGGTGCCGACTTCTTCAATGCCATTTGTAAATGCAAGTGCACTGCCATCTATAATCGGGACTTCCTGTGCGTCCAGTTGAATTAAAGCATTGTCAACACCGGCTGCGTATAATGCAGCGAGTATATGTTCAGTTGTATTTATGATTACACCACCTTGAGATAGTGATGTGCATCTAAATGTAGAAATGACATTTTTTGTGCAGGCTTTAACAATGGGATGGCCTTCAAGATCGATACGTTGGAATTTATATCCATGATTTGCCTCTGCGGGTTGCACTGTTAAAGTACATATTTTTCCAGTATGCAGTCCAACTCCCTTAAGGGTCATTGTACTTTTAAGTGTGTGCTGCTTAGTTGAATGAATCATGTATTTTCTTTTTCTTTAATACGCTCTGCCCGAACAAGCTTACGAAGCGCTATTTGGAACCTCTGGAATGCTTTGATGGGCATTGCGGGATTCCCTTGATATGTGCCATTTGAATGTCGTAAGCTTGCAGAAACACCTGATTTTGCAGCTATCCTTGATCCATTTGCTATTTTAAGATGCCCGCCAATTCCTACTTGACCTCCGATTAAACAGTGTGATCCGATTGTCGTTGAGCCAGCGATTCCAGTTTGGGCCGCGATGACTGTTTTTTCACCGATGACCACATTGTGTGCGACCTGAATAAGGTTATCCAGCTTGCATCCATTGCGGATAATTGTAGAACCCAGTGTGGCTCTGTCTAACGTGCATAAAGCACCTATATCGCAGTCGTCCTCAATCACCACATTTCCCGTTTGAGGGATTTTTGCATACGACCCATCATCTTTTGGCGCAAATCCGAAACCATCAGAACCGACGATTGTACCGGCTTGTATTGTGCAACAGTTGCCTACAATGCATCGATCTAGAATTCTCACGCCTGAATGAAACATGGCGTCTGCACCTATCGTGACATCTCGACCTATATATACGTTTGCACGAAGTTCAGATCTATTTCCTATTACAGCACCTTTGTCTATGACGACTCCAGGGCCTATGGCACATCCCTTTCCTATGGTTGCATCAGGGTGGATTATCGCTGATGAGTGAACGCCTTCATCTCTCTTTAAAATATTGTCATACGCATCAAGCAAAGTTGCAAATGCCCTGTATGGATCTTCAACCTTCACCAACGTGATTCCAGCGGGCAAATCTTGCTTTGGTTTAAAGTCGATTTGAACCACAACTACAGTAGCGCTACATGAGTAAACGAATTTTTCGTACTCCATGTTTGCAAGAAAAGTCACAGACCCTGGGCCAGCGGATTCTATTTTACCGAGCCTACGAACTCTCGCTTCTGGATTCCCAGAAACAGACCCATCTAATAGTATTGCTAATTCTGCAGCAGTTTGTTCCATAATTAAGGCAAATATATTTATTAGCAGCTTGTTAATTCATATCTCTCACGGAATTGCTCCCATAAGATTGTGAACTCTTCGCGTTCCCAGGTAAAGTGCCAATCTGCATCTCCGGGACTGCGTAACATCACGTCTTTAACGTTGCCATTTGTGTTTTTCTTGTCTTTGCACATTTTAAGCCAAACCTCTTTGGATTCCCACAGATGCTCACGATATCCAATGATGTCGACGATCCACTTGATTAATTGTTTGGCCAAGGCATCATTAAACCCCAATTTTCTTACTGAAACTTCAAGTGTGAATACAATCCCCCAAGCGACAGCAATGCCGTGCTTAATTTCTGATGCGTTAGAAGAGTCTAACTCAAGACTTTCAATGGCATGACCGATGGTATGTCCCAAGTTTAAAAGTGCGCGCTCGCCATTTTCTTTGACATCTCTTCGCACAATACCTTCTTTTATATTCCCAGAATCTATGATGAGTGGGATAAGGCTCGCAAGATTGGGTTCTGCGTTTTTAAATTTTTCAAGATGCGGTCCGCCTATAAGAAGCGCATGTTTAAGCATTTCTCCCCACCCACTCTTAACCTCATCTTTTGGTAAGCTGTCTAACCACTTGAAATTTATGCCTATCAGTTTTGGCTGATAAAATGTCCCAATCTGATTTTTCAGTATCCCTACATTACTTTCGAGATTAATGCCATTCTTTCCGCCAATTGCAGCATCTACCATGCCTATAACTGTCGTGGGAAGAATGATGAAATCAATTCCTCTTTTGTATGTACTGGCCGCTAAGCCTCCTAAATCACTGATTGTGCCCCCCCCCAAACACATAAACACACTTTTTCTGTCTGCCCCAACAACGTCTAATTCATTGTAAATTTGAATAAGATGTTGGTGCGTTTTAATTTGCTCCCCTCCCTTGATCTTAAGCAAGTGTGTTTTGTTCTTGATTTTACAAACCTTGACGATATCCTTTGAATAGCTGTCCGGCAAATTGCTATCGGCAAGCAAAAACACAAGAGATTTACCTCGGATGCAACTTTTTAGTTCGTTTTCCCAAGATGTCGACCTCACACTATTCATATTATTTTATCAATTGTTCAAGCAAAGTAAAGCCATCTTAGTTAGTTAAGTGGTTCTCTTTCGATGAAATCAACAGTTTGTAGGTGGCTACAAATCGACTAAGAAAAAAGCCCCGCACATGTTTGGCGGGGCTCGTTTTCTTTTGTGGTACTACCGGGATTCGAACCTGGGACACACGGATTTTCAGTCCGTTGCTCTACCAACTGAGCTATAGTACCGATTAAGAGACGGCAAATATAGTGGTTTACTCCTCAGCAAAAGTGAATAGTTATAAAAAATAATGCCAGATTTCTTGCGTGATAGATTGATAATGTTGTCTGTCATATGTTTTTCTTGGAAACAGTAATCCAATATTCTGTGTGTGTTTTTGGCCACACTTATTCTGTTTAAATGTCAAAACTTAAAATTTATACGAGAAACTTCTATATCGTTCGTTATAATTTAAAGTTGTTATCGATGAAAAAATTATTTTAGTCGATGAGGCGTATATAATCACGTATAAAGATTAAATTAATAGGAATTTAGTTTTTTATGTAATATATTAGCGGCGCTATTACTTAACTATTGAATCGTAAACCAAACTGTTTCTTATGCGTACATTATTTTCCTTTGTTTCCTTGTCGCTTTGTATGTTTTTCTCAGCCCAAGCGCAATTTCTTTCACCAGGTGTTTTTCAAACTGCTCCAGACGGCTATTGGGTTGGTGTAGAGGAGTTTGCGTCTCATACTGAGGGTGATCTCGAAGGTTTAACGACCTACAGAGTTTATCTTTATTGTCTAAATTCAGGGGATTATTTATCTTCTGTTTCAGGTTCTGACCAAAACCCGCTTGAGCTTAATACAACAACGAGCTGGTATCAAAACGCTAATGGCTCTTTCGACGGTACAGCAATTAACCCCAATTTTTTCGCATTTGTTCCAACTTTAGAATTTGACAGTTGGATAACCATTGGCGCAGAAAACTCAACAGGAGGAATAGAGTTAAATTCCGCTGTAGGTGCAGGTACAGATCCGTTTGGGGATTTCGAAGCGGGAAACAACATGATTATGGACGACGAAGTCGGTTCAGCTTGGTTTGTTCCTTTTCCTGGAGCGGAAGCTTCTGATTTACCTTCTTTTGCAGGCGATGATCTTAAGATTTTACTTGCGCAGTTAACGACAGATGGTGATATCTCAGGCCAAATGCAATTTCAGGTATTTATGAACGCAGATCAAAGTCAAGAGTGGCGTGATCTTCTCCCTATTTCCTCAAGCAATCCCAATGGATGTACTGATGATACAGCGTGTAACTACAATCCAGAAGCAACAATTAATGATGGGTCCTGTGTAGGTATTGCTGACGGCACGTGTGACTGTGACGGAAACGTACTCGATGAGTGTGGGACATGTGGTGGGTCAGGTATAGCTGATGGCGCGTGTGATTGTGATGGAAACGTATTAGACGAATGTGGCACTTGTGGCGGATCAGGTATTCCAGATGGAGACTGTGACTGCGACGGAAACGTACTCGATGAGTGTGGCACATGTGGTGGATCAGGCATCCCAGATGGAGACTGCGACTGTGACGGAAACGTATTAGACGAGTGTGGTACATGTGGTGGGTCAGGTATAGCTGATGGCGCGTGTGATTGTGATGGAAACGTAT
>CAJXHE010000068.1 GCA_913051865.1 uncultured Flavobacteriales bacterium | reverse complement strand
ACGCATCTCTTGTCACTCTGAAGCTGTGCTGAATACCTTCGTTTTCACCTTGCGCCATGAGGAATGGTACAGCTAAGCCCATTTCTTCATCTTGGACATAGTTTACAACATTCGCAATGTCGTCAATCACATCGCATTGAAAAATCAGTCTTGCTTTTTCAATATCGTTAAGGTCTGCAGCTGATACGGTGTTGTCAGATAGCTGATAGATTTGGTATCCCTGGAATGTGTATGAACGTGAAAGACTGTCGTATTCTTCCCCATCAACATTTAGCTTAGGAATACCTGGATCAAACATCACGTAGTCCTCATTGAAGTTGTTTGAAAGTGAATTGTTATTTGTAAGGTAAATAATAACCTCATTTTCAAGTTCTTGAATAGTAACGTCTGGCGCATCCGGACCACTTACGATTTCGAAACAATTGTCGAAAAGCGCTTGCGCTTTATCGTCTGCTTGACGCAGTAATTTTACACTTTCAAACGGATCTCCTGCGCTGGCTCTTGCCCAAACAACGCCCATCGTAATGTTGTTATAATCACCTGGTTCAAGAACGAAAGGACCGGCTGATTGAATGAATCGTCTGTCCGCAGGCGGATTTCCTGAGCTGACCTCAGTCCATGGTGCAGTACTCACGCCACCCGTACCCCAATTGTAAGGGTCTGTTTCGCCTGGAAACATGTAGTCACATGAGATGTCTAGATTTGCTCCCGTAGCTGCACTTACACCATCTCCCCCATAAGCCATCTTCTGACCATTCTTCCATATCCCATTCATGTAGTTGTAGTAATGAAGTGGGGTGGTCGGTTCTCCGTTAATGTTATTTCCGCTGTTGTTGTAGTATACAAAGCGACGCATACCAAAGCGCTCATTATCGACGACACCATCACCATATCCAATCCCAATGCCTTCATATGGAATTCCCAATGAATCAATCGCATCCGTAAAGACTTCAGTCAGAGGGTTGTCTATGTTGTCTGAATCTTGATATGGACCCTCGAAAAAGTCAATACCTACAGCAGGTGGGTTCTCGCCATAACCTGGTGAATCACTAGATGGTTCGTCAAAGGCGTCGCCATTGTAAGCATAGCCTAACCCTCTCTGCACGTCACATCCTACATAATCATCAGTTGCATTACCGAGATCGGCATCAACCCACACTCCGAAATAGGTGTCACTTAGGGTTTGTGTTCCTTGATTGATGAGGACGTAGTTGTGAAACGTCATGTTATTTACCTCATCATTCGTAGAGAATTGGAATACTTGAGCTCGGATTTCCATTCCGATAGGTTCTCCTTGAGATTCTGAGTGAACGTTGCCTTTGTCATTAAAAATCCAATAAAAGTTTCTGTCTCCATAAAGCGGGACGATATCTTCTCTTCGACGTTCTTTACAATCTATTTCTGACAAGAAGTCATACCAAGGATAGTCTCCTTGGTTTGGGTCATAAAATCCATCTCCATCATAATCCTGAAATGGTCCAAGATAGTAGTCTTGGTTAATGGCTGGGAGTCCGTGTGCGGGAAAGTCATAGAAATAGGATGGCGTAGCGTATCCATCAGGAAATTCCTCATCAACAGTTCCAGCTTGAAGTGCATCAAAATATGATCGGTGAAGTTGCGCTTCTGCACGAGTTGATACAAAGAACTTATCGTATTTCTGACACTCGATAGCATCTATTTCCGCACCCCCGTCATTTGTAAGGGGCCCCGTCCAGAAATCATTTCCTTGTCTAAAAGTCAAGGCAGCAAGCTTAAGCTGTTGGTCTGGAGAGATGCCACCCATCCACAGTGCTCCTGCGTACAATGAACTTACACCTCCACCCTGAGGGACTTCGTATGAACCGCTACTGTTCGCTCTGTCTTGCCAAAGAGATCCGCCGGTTTCAATAAGCGCTTTTACGTTATTCCATTCGATATCTCTAAGTGCAGTTGCTGGCGCACATGCTGCTGACCGAAGCTGAGGCAGCACTTCTGTACTGTTGTTATTTGAATTATCATTCGCCCCAGGAATTGGATCACCAACATATTTATATGCAAGTAACGGCTGAGCAAATAGTACAACAGCAAATATGGAAAGAATACGTTTCATGAGTTTCTTGCTTGCAAACATCAAAAGTCAAATTTAAGACCAAGACGAAGTGTACGAGGGAGTCCTAAGTTAAAAGGATTGTCCGTATACATCGTGTAGTAGTTTCTAAAAGAGTCAGGATTTGTTTGGCTATTAATAAGTGGCTGATATTGAGCTGCCGCTAAGTAACCATCATCATTGCTAACACCAGTAAACCGGTATACTGAATTGATGTTTTGAGTGTTGAGTAAATTACCCACCCACAGGTAAACGTTTAAGTTCACAGTCTTATTCTCATCGCCTTCTTTGCCAATATTTAATGAGAAGTTTTTATCGATATTCAAATCCATATTAAATTGCCATGGAAGGCGAGAACCATTAATGGATCCTTCAGTTGATGGACTTATTTCACCTGTGATAGGAGTCGGTATTGAAGAAGCAGTATATGGAGTTCCAGATCCAAGGTTTGCAACTACATTTACCCCCATATCAGCTAACAGTTGTCTTTCTTTACCTCCCAGATTTATGACGGGACCGTCGTATTGTTCGCCTACGCCATAGCGGTAATCAACGTTCGCTACAATTCGATGACGTTGGTCATAAGTAAGCGGGTTGATAGATCGTAGGTTTGGCAGTCCTGCATTTATAAGCGCAAGTGCTGTTTCTGTGGTCGATCCTGTTCCATCTGCAAACTGAAGGGTATAGTTTGCATTGATTCGGATGTTACCTGTTCGACGCATATCGTAACCGATTGTAAATCCTTTGACCGTTCCGAAGTCCAAGTTGCCAAATGCTCTGTATGGTCTCGGGTGCGCACCAATGAAGTTTCTTACTTGAATCATATCGCGCATCTCCTTATAGTATGCAGAGATTTTTATACTTGAAGTCTTTGTGAGAACTTGTTGGAATCCCAACTCATAATCGATTGTCTTCTCAGGCTTTAAGTCTGGATTTGAGATGAGGTTGTTTCTGCTTTCAATAAATAGGTAATCGATGGGAGAGAATCTATTGCTCGAAGTAGGACGTTGCGTCAGAATATCGTAATGTGCGAAGAATACAGCCTCGTCGGAAATATTAAACGAAAACGAGATACGCGGCATAATATTTACTTCTGGGACAAAGTCTTTAAACGCTTCGTTATCAAGTGGTGCCTTAGCGTCTACTAACCAGGGTGCAGGGTAAGGTTCGTTTACAGCAAGAACGTCAGGGTCATTAATTTCAGTTCCTACAGCGTTGTACCATGTATCACCATCTCTGTATCCAACAATAGCGTTGGGGTCATCAAGCGCATCAACATAGACCACATAGTCATCTCCAATGTTGTCTGGGATGACCACATCTTCACCAAAAGTACTGGTGATATACTCTGATCCGGCACCATCTATTGTAAGGGCTTCGCCAATCACGTAAGCATCTTTTAAGACACTCTGGTTTGCATCAAATCTGTCAATACGCAAACCCACATTAAAGATGATGTCATCAAATGTGAACTTATCCATAATGTAGCCAGAGATGTAAATAGGTTCGTAAGCGCCAATAGGTCGTGTGTTAAATGAATCCTCCTGATCATTGAAGAAATCTTCAAGTGAAGTACGTCCACTGGTTTTATTTCCGTAAGGATCGTATCCTGAGTAATTGACAAGGTTGCTACCTTGATTTAGGAGGTCATCTGCGCTAAACATATCCAAAGTAAAGAACTCGGGGTCTAGTCCATCAATGTTTATGAGGTCATTCCCGTCTGGGTTAAGTCCTAGCTCTCGACGTAAACTTCTGTCAAACATGAATTGGTTCTCTCCAATAAGACGACCATACGTCACATAGTATTCTGTTCCAATGTTCGTGATTGTAGAATCGTTGAAGTTCAGCTCTTTAATGTGAGAGTTCGTTAACAGTCTTCCCAATTGCCACAAACCAATCGGGGCCAATGAGAAGAACGCATCTTTTCGTTGCTCATATTCGAACCCCATCTGTAACGCATGATCTCCGAGATCTGCAGAACCAGCAGCACTGATACGGAATTGAGAATTGTTTGATTTAAAATAGTCTGATCCTTGTGTGCCTACGTAGCTCCAAAGACCATATGTCGAAGAAGGACTTTGACCATTCAGTAGCGCATTTCCATTTTGTACGGCCAACAAACTTTCGTAAGGTCCATCTACAAAGGGGTTGTAGGGATCTTGATCGAATAGAGAGAAGTATTGATTGTTTATTGCTGCGAGATTGGGATTGAACTCAGAAGCTTCAAAGGTGACAAGCGTATCTTCCCATCCGTTGTGTAGGAATCTTCCTGATGTCGGATTGTAACCATATGAATTTCTATTGTAAACTTCAAACTTCCCTACATGGCCATATTTAAAGAAGTCATCTCTGTGGTTTGCGTCTTGTGTACTTCTAAAGCTTTGGCTATAATCAACCATGATTTGGTAGAATACATTGCTGAGATTGCTTGAGTTGTCACCCTGTTCATTGACGAATCTTTGACTGAACTTTGCATAAGCCCGCCAATCGTAACTGGTATTCAAGTCGTTGTTCTCCCAATTCATGAGTGAACGAGCATAACTAAAGGAGTTGTTAATGCTCCCTGATGCAGTTGCTCCTAATGTAAGCGTTGTGAATTCATCGGTGTTAATGTCAAATTTGGTAACGATGTTTGCGCTTTGAGATCCAACGTTCATTCGCGTATCGACCTTTGTAAAGTCATCCGCTGAAAGGAAGTCAGCGTTATAGATGGCACCGTTAATCTCTCCAGCTGAACTGATGTTCTGTCTGAGGGGATTCGAAACAATCGCATCACGGGCTTCGTCAGTGATTCTGTATACGCCCCCAAAAGTCGGTCGGGGATCTTTTTGATAGGTTACGTTACCAGCGATAAAGAGACCTATAAGTGGGTCTGTTTTTTTGCCGTTTTCATCTTTGCGAAATAAGATTGGACCTGAAGCGACTCCTTCGGCGAGGTTGTAGCCGAATTTATCTAAACCATACGCCTTTTCTCCAATCGGTAATCCAGATGAAATAATCTCACCACCACCAAACCATGTACGACTTGAAGAACGAAGTGAAATGTTAATGACTCCACCCGTCGCATCTCCAATATTAGCAGGGATACCTCCTGTCACAACTTGTACTTCCTCAATCGCAGATTTTGGCAGGGCAGAGGATCCACGAATTTTAATTCCGTCGATATAAATCCAAGTCGAAGAACTACGCGCTCCACGGATTGAGATTCCGCCTCCTGTGCCAGCTGTACTCGCTCCAGCAACAGTGGTAGCGATAGATGTTGCTGATCTTCCAGGGAGTTTGTCAATATCTTCTCTGCTTACTGTTCCTCCTGATGCTCCACCATCGGCGTCGATCAATGGCACCGAGTATTCTACAACTTCAGCTGCTTGCACCAATACCCCTGCGGATATTTCCGCATTGACAAAATGAATTTTGTTTGCATTGATACGGACGCCAGTAATTTTCTTTGGTTGGTATCCAACGAAACTTAACAGGACGTCGTATGTTCCTGGTGAGACAGGCTTGATGGTATATTCCCCATCGAAGTTTGTATTTGTACCAGATACCTGGTTGCCGTTGAGGAACATCACGACAGAGGCAAAGGGAAGAGGCTCCCCAGAGTCAAAATCAGTAACTTTTCCTTTTAAAGTACCAGAGCCCACTTGGGCTATTCCAGCGCTCGTGAAGAGCAAAATGGCAGATATAAATGTAGCAAGCCGAATCATTCGCAGGTGTATTTCACGCGTTTCAATAGAAGGCGTAAATATAAGTGTTTAATGTTATTTGTGAAAAACTGTGAAATATTGTTTTTATTTCCTGCTTTTCCATCTAAATATAAGCCGTTTAAACCAAGGTTGAGACCTCCTACTTGCTTGTTTTCTAGCTTGTTTCTGTCCTCTACGCATAATTTTACGTGTTTTTCGGTCTTGTCGTTTGTAATGCGCCTCTTGTCTTTTAAGGTAGTTGTTCTCGAGGTCTCCAATTGTTTTTTTGGTGCTTTTGGCCCGCTTTTTAATTTCTTGACGTTGAGATCGAGACAGTTCAGTTTGTGCGTTTGGCCTTAAATCAAATTCAAAAAGTAGGGTGAGCGTTGCGAGTATTAAACACAATACAAATCCCCTCTTTACGATACCGGATTTTTTACAATTGACACGCAATACCATGATCTAATTTACATGTATTTAGATGCGCTGCGATGGTCGCACCCATGTCTGCAAAACTCGCTCGCTTTCCAAGGTTTAATTGAGACACGTTGGGACCATTAAAGAGCACGGGAACATGTTCTCTCGTATGGTCAGTGCCTGGCCATGTGGGGTCGCATCCGTGGTCAGCAGTAATTAATACGAGGTCGTTCGGCCGCATGAGAGATTCAATTTCGGGCAGGCGAGCATCAAACGCTTCAATTGCCTGGGCGTAACCAGCGACATCCCTGCGATGTCCAAAGACACTGTCAAAATCTACAAGGTTTGCAAATAGAAGTCCCTCGTCCACCGTCTTCATTTGTTCGATTAAAGCATCAACAATCTTAGAATTTGTGGGAGCTTTTACAGAATGTGTAATGCCTTGTTGTGCAAAAATATCGCTTATTTTCCCTATTGCGATTACGGAGCTTCCACTTGCTTGAACAGCATCGAGTAGAGTGGGGGCGTGAGGTGGGGTGGTTAAATCCCTTCTGTTTGCAGTTCTTTGAAAACCATCACTTGTATTCCCCACAAATGGTCGCGCAATAACACGTCCGATATTTAATGGGTCAACCAGTTTTCTCGCAATATCACATAAGTCGTAAAGTCTTTTTAGTCCGAAGTGTTCTTCATGCGCTGCAATTTGGAAGACAGAATCTGCAGATGTGTAACATATGGGTTTCCCGGAGCGAATGTGCGCTTCACCAAACTCTTGGATGACCTGGGTGCCAGACGCGTGACAATTTGCCAATGTCCCCTTCAATTTTCCATGCTGAATGAGTTCGTGAAGCAAGTCTTTAGGAAAACACGGATTTATATTTGGAAACAATCCCCATTCAAAGGGTACAGGTAGGCCACAAATTTCCCAATGTCCACTGGGCGTATCTTTTCCTACACTGACTTCTTGAGCAAATCCATAAGCGCCCTCTACGATTGTCGTGTTATCGATAGGTAATGCTTTCTTTCGGCTTTCTTTTGCAGCTTCTGCCAACCCCCATCGTTGTAGGTTGGGTATGCGTAACTGACCCTGTCTAAATGCGTTGTCGGCTTTTCCTTGATTGCAATGTTCAGCAATGTGTCCCAGTGTGTCCGCACCGGTGTCGCCATATTTATCAGCATCTTGACTGGCCCCTATTCCGAGAGAATCAAGAACGATAACGACAGCTCTGGGTTTTGACATCTTGAAAAAATATTAACGTGGGTTTGGTGTTAAGATGTCATAGATCAACCCGTTTTCATTGTCGGATTCAGACACTTGCGATGACATTTCCTCGGTGATATAAATTGCTTGAGAAAGTTCTTTATTTAGGAAATCAATGTCATTAATATGCCGAACTTGGGCGATAGCAAGCGGGTCCCCTGCGGAGACGAATTGCCCAATTTGGACGACTTCGGAAAGTCCAATGCTGTGGTCGATTGTATCGCTCGATTTTACGCGCCCTGCTTTTAAGGAGACCAAACTAAGTCCTATTTTACGCACGTCCATCTCTGAAATGTAGCCTGATTTTTGAGCTGGAATGGCTTGTACGATAGGGGGAGGCGCAAGGTGAATATGCGGATTTTTTAAGATGTCGCCTGGTCCCCCCAATGAATGTGTCATCTTTGCAAAGATTTCCGCGGCCATTCCGCTATTTAGAGCGACTTCTGCTTTTAAATACGCGGCATTCAAATCAGATTCTATCCCACTTATTTGAATCATGTGCGCAGCAAGCTCGAGAGTCAGTTTTAACAATCTCGGATTCGCTTTTTTTGGTGACGTTAGAAACGAAATGCATTCCAAAATTTCAACTGAATTTCCGACATTGTTTCCTAAAACAGAATTCATATCTGTGATGAGACATCTCGTAGGAACGCCTGCTCCACTCGCAACATCGACGATACTTCTGCCGACGTCATGAGCCATTTCACGTGTCTTACAAAACGCACCATTCCCGGTTTTAACATCCATGACCAATGCATCCAGTCCTGCGGCAAGCTTTTTTGATAAAATGGAGGCCGTAATCAGTCCCACCGATTCAATGGTAGCAGTAACATCACGAATAGAATAAAGACGTTGGTCGGCTGGGGCGAGCTGTGCTGTTTGGCCTATTATGGCGCAACCTACACCGGCCACTGTCTCTCGAAATAAACCCTGACTTGGCATGACATTGTAGCCAGGGATGCTCTCCAGTTTGTCCAATGTTCCTCCGGTGTGACCCAAACCTCGCCCAGAGATCATAGGCACGTATGCCCCGCACGCGGCAACAATGGGCGCGAGCATCAAACTCACTTTGTCTCCCACACCCCCTGAAGAGTGTTTGTCAACCACAGGACCATTCAGGTTTAAATCATCCCACTTTAAAACCGTCCCCGAATTCATCATGTGTTTCGTCAGGCTCACACGCTCATCCATATCTAACCCTTTGATGACAACGGCCATCGCAAAGGCGCCTGTTTGTGCATCAGTGAAATTTAAATCACAGATGCCACTGACGATATACCCGATTTCCGAGTCGTTGAGTTTATGCCCATCGCGCTTTTTTCGGATCAGCTCTTGTGGCAGATATCTAGTCCCCATACGGCGTCCAAATGTTTTTCACATGCGTCGCATGTCTTAAAAACTCGGTGCCTTCACCAGAGTTGATGTCACGCCAATCCCTGTCATTGTTCTCATGACACCAAGTGCGTTTGAGATTTTCGACACTTACAGATTCAATGTTTTTATTTAATACACTGTCGCCCCAACACCATATAGATTCAACCTCTCCATGACCAGCCAGATGTGTGGAAAGCTCATGCTTGTCTCCAGTAACAATATTGATTACTCCTCCTGGGATATCAGATGTTTCCATGACAGAAACCAACTCTAGAACGATGTTTTGATACTGGTTCCCCGGGATGTAAACAACCCTATTGCCCATTGCTATTGCAGGTGCAATCAATGAAATGGCAGCTAGCAAAGGTTGGTGATCTGGCGCGACCAAGCCTATGATCCCTATCGGTTCTGGAAGTGCAAGTGTGATTCCCCGATAAGGCGCATCATGCGCAGCGCCATCGAATTTATCGGCCCAAGCAGCGTAACTGAATATTCTTGAAACAGTTGCATCAAATTCTGCAGTGGCTTCTGGTTTTGTAACCCCACATGTTTTCATCAATCGTTTGATGAATTCGTCCTTTCGAACCGTGAGATTTTCCGCAAAAAAGTACAAAACTTGTGCCCTTAAATGTGCTGTTTTTGAAGCCCACCCATTTGCTTTTCTGGCTGCCTCAACGGCATTGCGAATATCTTTTCGATTTCCTTGGCCTACCCAAGCGGAAATCGAACCGTCAAAATTGAGCGCGGGGATACTGTTTCCACCATCAGGTCGGACTTGTTTGCCTCCGATATAAAACTTCAGAGTTCGGTCAATTTCCGGGGTAGTCGCATTCTGAATATTCGAAGTTGAGACAGTTTTATTTCCCTTCGAACTTTTTGCGGATTTGTACTTTAACTGTATGGGTTTGAGGTATTCATAAAGCCCTTCTTTTCCTCCCTCACGTCCAAAGCCAGATTCTTTGACGCCTCCAAATCCACATGCGGCATCAAATTTATTGTGGCAGTTAATCCAAACCACACCTGCAATAAGCGCAGGCGCTACGTGCATCGCTCGATTGATATTTTCGCTCCAGACACTGGCTGAAAGACCATATCTGGTGTTGTTTGCCAGTTGAATTGCTTCGGGTTGTGTCCGAAAACTCATGATGACCAAAACAGGTCCGAAGATTTCCTCTTGTACCAGCGGATGTGATGCGTCAACATCTGTAATGATACTCGGTGGGTAGTAGTTTTTACTCGAATCGGGTGTCTCACATTGAAATAGATTTCCGCCAGATTTCAAACCACTTTTTACCACATGTGATACTTGCTCAAATTGTTTGTCACTGACCAAACTGCCTACATCAATTGACTTATCTAACGGCGTTCCAAAACGAAGCGTCTCCATCCGTTTCTTGATTTTTGCAACAAGCTTTTTTTCGACGCTGGCTTGAATTAAAAGTCTTGAGCCTGCACAGCATACCTCCCCTTGGTTGTACCAAATCGCATCTACAACCCCTTCTACCACAGAATCGAGATCTGCATCATCAAATACGACAAATGCGGATTTTCCTCCCAATTCTAGGGTGAGTTTTTTACTTTGCCCAGCTGTTGATTTACGAATGGCTCTGCCCACAGCAGTCGAACCTGTAAATGCCACTTTATTGACATTTGGATGCGCGGAAAGTGTTGCCCCAGTATTCCCAGCTCCATTGATAATATTGATCACCCCTTTTGGGACACCTGCTTCTTTGCAGAGCTCTGCAAAAAACATGGCTGTAAGTGGCGTTGATTCAGCAGGTTTAAGGACAATAGCATTCCCCATTGCGATAGCGGGAGCGATCTTCCATGCAAGCATTAAAAATGGAAAGTTCCATGGGATTATTTGGGCAACTACGCCGACTGGTTCTTGACCTGCAAGCTCTGACTCCTGTAATTGAGCCCACCCTGCGTGGTAGTAAAAGTGTCTTATTGCGAGCGGGATATCTGAATCTCGGCTTTCGCGTATGGGCTTTCCGTTGTCTAACGTTTCCAGCACAGAAATAACTCTCGCGTGCTTTTGAATGAGTCGCGCCAGCGCATATAAGACTCTAGCCCTGCCATGTCCCCCAGATTTGTGCCATAACTTCTGTGCTTTCGACGCCGATCTAACTGCAAAATCAACTGTTTTGTCATCGGCAACTTCAATCGTTGCCAGGTGACTAGAATCAGCTGGATTTGTGACTTTTATGCGGTCTGCATTTTTCTGAAATAGAAATTCACCGCTAATATATTGACCAAACTTTCTGCCTTTCGACTCAAGCCATGCCATAGCCTCCTTGTCACTTTCTAGTGCTTGACTGTACTCTAGTTCTTCGATAGATTTAGATAATTTCATGTTTTCTATGCTATAGGATGGCGATATGACGCGGAGTAATACCCGCTTGAATAATGGTCAAGTTGACGCTCAATATCCCCTAAAAGACTCGATGCGCCAAACCTAAACAAATCAGGCTCTAACCATCTTCTTCCAAGTTCTTCTTGCATCATCGTCATGAATTGTAATGCAGTCTTTGTGTCGCTGATGCCTCCTGCCGGTTTAAACCCGACCATGTAACCCGTCGACTCATAATATTCGCGAATCATTCTTACCATGACAAGTGAAACAGGCAGTGTCGCGTTCGTGGGTTCTTTTCCCGTTGAGGTCTTGATGAAATCTGCGCCAGCCATCATACATACTTGTGATGCTTTTGCAATCGTACTTAGG
>CAJXHE010000067.1 GCA_913051865.1 uncultured Flavobacteriales bacterium | reverse complement strand
ACTGAATCACCGGCAGTTCCGGAAGTGAAAATCAACACAAACGCCGTAGGACAAGTGAGTATGTTCGGAGACAATTCAGAAGTGCTCCCCTCCCCTGCAGCATTGGCGCCACCCCAGGTCGATCATGTTTCCACTCACACAACAACACCATCAGGGGACTACCATGTGGCTGACTCGCCTTCAGAACGCTCAAAGTTGATTGCTAAACTGCAGAAATCAACGGGTTGGGGGTTTCATGTCATCACTGATGGGTTTAACCCGATGGAGGATAATCTATTGGGATTTTCATTTTCGACAAAGCCTGGCGAAGCTTGGTATGTTCCCCTTGGAGATGATGGGGATTCATCTATCCTTGAAGCGTTTAAACATCTGCTTGAGGACCAATCAAAAGAAATTACTGCGACGAACTACAAGTTCAGTAGAAAAGTCTTTGGACGTCTTGGGGTTAAACTCTCTAAAAATGTTTTTGATTGTATGATCGCTCACTATTTGCTTGATCCAGACCAAACTCATAAATTAGAAAACCTGGCTGAAATTTTCCTCAATTACAATGCAATGTCACTTGAGGCGATTCTAGGTAAAGGCAAAAGTAGAAAGTCTTTTGACGACATCGAACATGAGGTGATCAGAGACTATGCTTGTGAATCTGCGGATTTGGTGCTTCGTTTGGCCAAAATATTTAAGGTCGAAATAGAGGACGCTGGCATGACAAACCTTTTGAATGACGTTGAATTCCCTCTTATCTCAATCTTAGCAGATATGGAGTTAACAGGCGTTCGGATTGATGAAGAGATGCTTGGAAAGTATAGCATCGATTTGGGCTTACAGATTGAAACGCTAAAAGTGCAGATATTGAAAGAAGCAGGTGTCGACTTCAATATCGATTCCCCAAAACAACTCGGAGACATTCTCTTTGAAACATTGGCAATTACTGCCAAGGCAAAGAAAACAAAGACAGGACAATACCAAACCGGAGAAGATGTCTTGAGCAAGCTCGCCAATCTTCACCCTATTGTACCGCTTGTATTAGAATATCGTAAGCTTAAGAAGTTATTGAGTACATATGTTGATCCGCTTCCTAAGTTAGTTCACCCAGAGACCGGCAGGATTCACACTTCGTACATGCAGACAGTTGCATCTACAGGAAGGCTCAGTTCAAAAGATCCAAATCTTCAGAATATTCCGATCCGCACCGACGCTGGAAGACAGATTAGGAAGGCATTTATCCCCTCAGATTCTGACCATATATTGCTCGGAGCAGATTACAGTCAGGTCGAATTAAGAGTGGCTGCAGCAATGAGTAAGGACCCTGGTCTATGCGATGCCTTTAGAGACGGTCAAGATGTTCACGCCGCAACAGCTGCAAAGGTCTTTTCTGTGGATCTTAAAGAAGTGACTCGAGAACAAAGATCACAAGCAAAGGCCGTGAATTTCGGGATTCTTTATGGTCAAGGCGCTTTCGGTTTGGCCGAAGAGTTAGGAATAAAGCGAGGAGAGGCGAAGGAAATCATCAGTTCTTATCATGTACAGTTTCCGGCATTGGAGAAATTTACCAAAACGTGTATTGAATTGGCACGCGACAAAGAATACGCTGAAACCATTTTTGGTCGCAGAAGGAAACTACCGGGAATAAATTCAAACAATGGAATGGTTAAGGCTTTTGCTGAACGAAATGCAGTGAACGCTCCTATTCAAGGGTCAGCCGCAGACATTATTAAAGTTGCAATGGTGAAGCTCGCAACAGCATTAGAAGAAGGTGAGTGGAAATCAAAACTGATCATGCAGGTACATGACGAACTGGTTCTCGACGTTCCAAAAGTGGAGTTAGAGATGCTGACCGCATTGGTTAAAAGATGTATGGAAGAGGCTGTGGAACTTAATGTCCCTTTAATCGTAGACATAAATTCGGGGAAAGACTGGCTAGAAGCTCATTAGCCGCTAAATACTCTATTTTTTCGCTTAACACTTGAACGTGTAGAACTTTTATTGGTAGTTTGCGTATAGAAGGAAAGAATCACCAACTTCAACACCTCAACTCGTAATATAAATAAATGAGCATTCAATCTTTATTCCGTAAAAGTCTCACATTCACGATAGCTGTCGCAGCCTTGTCATGGGGGTGTGGCGATGCTAGCACAACAAATGTTAGCGCAGATGAACAATCAGCTGCAACAGAAGGAGCAACCCTCGCACAACGTACAAAGACACTAAAGAAAATATTTCGAGCGGCTCCTTCTCCGATGGAGACTGCAAGGATTATTCAAAAGGAAGGTCTACCTTTTAATGCCGATTACTTGTGCAACTTATCTATGGCTGACCAAGACGGCATGAGCACTGATCACGCAATACATCTCGGTCTATATGGTGCTGATGTTAGCTATGCGTCTATCTTTCAAAAGAATGCTGAATCCCTTCAATATTTGGAAGCTGTGAAAACCTTGAGCAAAGAACTCGGCGTAGGTTCTGTTCTCAGTGAAGATATTATCGCTAGAGCAGAAAAGAACAGAGCAAACCGGGACACAATTGTTACTATCGTATCCAGGGCTTTCTTTGATTTAAACCAACAATTAAAAGTAGCGGGACACGAAGACCTATCTGGTTTGGTCGTTGCCGCAGGATGGGTTGAGGGTCTTTATCTCGCCACAAGAGAATTAGATGGCGCCACAGATGGTTTAAAACAGCGAATTGCTGAACAAAAACTTATCCTTGAGGACGTGTTAGATTTAATCGATAGCTACTCTGATTCTCCTGCAATTGAAAGCATGATATCTCAACTGCAACCCGTATTGGCAGCCTTTGATGGTGTCGGTTCTGCTGGTGATGCAACACCTACTGTAGATAACAATGAAGGTGTTATTGTGATCAGCGGGGGCAATAAACTTAAGGCTGATGATGAAACAATCTCAGCCATTTCAGAGGCAATAGCACTCGTTCGTAACAATCTCGCGAAAGCGTCGTAAAATGAAAGCAGAGATGAAATACACAATCCTATTACTTGCGTCATTCGCATTTTTCGCAGCTGAAGCTTCAAGCCAATGCCGCGCATTTACAAAACGAAATTGTCTTCCTATTTTGGAAGATTACACCCAAAACGACAATTACAACGCTGCCGTATTAATTCCTGGCGATGCTGCTGAATTAGACATGGCGTTCTATGGTGGTGTCAACTATAGAGTCGTGGTTTGTTCTCACCCAGTGCTAGGCGCTGTAGAGTTTGGTCTATATGATTCCCAAGGGAATTCCATTTGGAGAAACACCGATGGGTCAGATCATGTTGATCTTAGTCTAGAGAACACACAACAATTATCGATACGTATTTCTGTTCCACAGAGTGATGCTGCTCTGATTCACGAAGGATGTGTATCTATTATGCTTGGTTCGAAAGACTAAACGAGTTAGAAATATATAAGTAAAAAGCCCGCATCATCGCGGGCTTTTTAATGGACTCATAAATGATGTCGTGGATGTCGCGACGAGATACGCGACTATTTAATCATCCATGTCAAAGAGCGACATATGCCCTCAGTCTCAACGACGATAAAGTAGGTGCCTTGCGTTAATTTCATTGGAGATAAGGTGAAGTTGTGATTCCCTGCTGGGAGCTGACCTTCAAATACTGAGTCTACAATTCGTCCCAATGCATCGTAAATAACAATTCGGGTATCTTGATGTGACAGTGTTGTACATTTTAGTGAGGATTCCCCTTCGGAAGGGTTGGGAAAAAGCGACCACTCTGTGTCCATTGACCAATGCTGTACAGCAAGCATCGAAGAATCATAAGCCGTAATGTTGATGTCATCCAGAAAGATGTCATTGCCTAATCTACTTTCAAACTCAAACATGACCCTGAAGTTGGATGTCATGTATTGCGTTTGGTCCAGAACAAGGGTGAACTCATTCCACTCATCAGCACTTTGGGGTACAAAAGGATAATAATGCGGAGGCGCTGAAGGAAGGGTGGTGTAACCTCTGTGCATCTTTCGAAGATCCCAGTCATTGCCACAATCTCCAGTAACACTGATTCTTAGACGGTCATCCGTGTCATCCTCTTCGCTGGTTCCTTTAAAGCAATAAGCCCATTTGTATTCAATCCGTACTTCTGTAGCAGCCGACAGATCTAAGGTGTTTGTCAACAAGAAATCCTTATTGAACTCAATGTCATTTCCCCAATTTGCGAGTTTGAGAGATCGTGTGCCTGAAAACGATGCATCTTCTGTCATTTCCCAGCCACCATCATTTAGTTGATCGATGACATACCAATCTTCTGACGGAAACGAAGCTGCCTCAAATCCTTGAACTGCAGGATTCTCCATCGATCCTGAAGCAAGAACTGTGACGCTTGTAGGTGCTGATGAAAGAGATTCAAAACCATTGCTTGCCGTCAGTACAACATCATACGTGCCTGCCTCATTGAAAATATGGTAAAGATCATCGTGTATTCCTTGTTCTGATCCAGAGATGACATTTCCATCGGCAAAGTCCCAAGACCAATTGTTCACGTCATGAAAACTCTCGTCAATGAAATGAATACTGTCTCCCACACAAATCACATATTCATCGACTGAAAATGATGCCTCACACAAGATTGGATCTCCCTCAAGACCTGTTGCAATCAGATTCGCTTGAGTCGAAAGTTGATTTCGTTGGGCGACAGAGGATAGGGCCGCAGTTCGAAGACGTGTTTTTTGGCCTTCAGTAAACATTCTGCCGCAGTACGAATACTCCATATAATTTTGGACGTTGTCAAGAGAACCACAAGAAATACCTTCTAAATTACAAACTGTCCAACCCTTGCTGTTGGGGGTGTCAGACACATTGTCATCATTCTCACAGTTGTCTTCCTCTCCGGGTGAATTTGAATTACCCCACAAATGACGGAGGTTTAACCAATGCCCGATTTCGTGAGTCAAGACCCTTGACCGGAAATTATTACTCGTTCCAATCGAACCAGTATATGAAGCTTGTATTACAATTCCGTCCATATCTGAGTTGTTTGCACCATTGACAGAACCGGGATACAAACTGTAGCCTGCTGCGCCAGATGCATCAGAACAAACCCAAACATTTAAGTACTTATTTCTAGGCCATTGAATCAACAATTTCATGTCCTCTTCACCGACATACGTTTCGAGGCTCTCAATGCGATTTATACCTGAGTGACAAACGCCATAAGGATCCTTTCGGGCCAATTTAAATTGAATTTGAACATCCCCTACAACATCTTCAAATGCTGACACAACCTGATCAAGATCCTGGTTCAATGCATTAAAATCTCTATTTACAACTTCTAGAGCATCGTAAATTTGAGCAGATGATATATTCTCAGGACCATTGTTGTGAATCACGTGAAAGACAACCGGAATCGTCAGAACTTCATCGCGGGCTCCCGAATTTTGATAAAGCGCTGTTTCCCGTTCAAGTTGAGAAAATGCAAGAGACTGATTTTGGAGCCTTTCCGGAGTCATACCGAATGTCCTGACGGTGGCTTCATGAATCCCACATTTCTTCACTTCTTGCGCTGAAGAAGAAAACATTATCGTGGTCGCCAAAGCTGCTGATATGAGAAATCGATTGCTGTAATACATCTAAAACTGTGTTGAAATTTCGCTTGCGGAATACTAAGATACGACACTAACAATGATTGAGGTCAGTGTGGGTTTTGACTTTTCTCTAGCCAAAATCCAATATCAGTGATCCCCGACAGTGGATCTTGCCTCATTCCATGAGCCACTTTCAAACGGTATTTCCCATTTATAGGAAACTCAAAATTCTCTTGGAACGACACCCTGTAATCAATGATATCTCCAATACCCGAACCATACCATCGTCCTCTTTCATCTGCAAGTGTAAATGCCAATGTATCTCGTCTTTGATTGCCATTGGGAAAGGTGAAGTCAAGAAATAAATAGAGATTCGAATATGGATAGTCGGAATTATGACGGATGTCTACAAAGGCATCGTATTTCAACTCAAGATCTACAATATCCCATTCAAATGAAGCGTGATCACTCGCGTACCAACCATCAGGGTCAATTTCTATGGAGCTGTTTGAAATGGGCAGGTCGCCACAAGAACTCCAAAATATCAGACCAAATGTGAGGGCTAAGATTGCTTTGAAGTAATGCAACATTTTTACTTTGAAGACGTCGATTTAGGGCTGCCTCTTCTATGGTCCTTCCTATTATTTCGATTGCCAGGCTTTTTCTTTCCTGCATATTTAGACTTCTTTCTTTTTGTCACGTCAAATCGAGTAAGGTCATCTTGCCCGACAACATTGCTGTAAGTCTTTGAAACTTCATCAGGCAAATCTTGAATGGCAAACTGAGAGAGTGAATCTATTCGTTCGCCCTTGTCAGATTTTGCAATCAGCTGTTTAGCCTGATCTAAAGGAACAGGAACAGGCCCCCCACCTTTATCTCCAAGCTCCAAAAAGTAAACGACTCGTTTAAAAATATCCATCTTAAAAATAACGGCTTTTCCTTTAGAGACTTGAATTTTTGTATTGGGAGATGGAAAATCATTCACCGCTTCCACATATTGGTCCAACTCAAAGTTTAAACAACACTTTAATTTCCCACATTGCCCTGCCAGTTTTACTGGGTTTAGTGCCATCTGCTGATATCTCGCTGAACTGGTGGATACAGATCTGAAATCCGTCAGCCAAGTAGAACAACAAAGCTCCCTGCCGCAAGACCCGATGCCGCCGACTCTTGCTGCCTCTTGACGGGCACCTATTTGACGCATATCAACTCTTATATTAAACGTTGCAGCGAGTTCTCGCACGAGCTCACGAAAATCTACGCGTTCCTCTGCTATGTAATAAAATGTGGCCTTTTTTTCATCGCCTTGAAACTCGACATCGGTCAGTTTCATATGGATTTTAAGACGTTTTATGATCTCTCTTGCCTTAAGTCTGGTCTCATCTTCTCTCTGCCTCGCACGTTGCCAAATCTCTATTTCTTCTTTTGTGGATTTCTGAAGTATTTTCTTTACTTCATGATCGTCTCTCACTTTTTTAATCGACATCTGAGTCCGAACCAATTCCCCTGTAAGAGACACGACCCCAACGTCAATACCTGGATTTAAGTCAAGGGAAACAACATCGCCGACGTAATACGTATCTTTTGATTTGCGTCTAAAAAAACCTTTACGGTTGTTTTTAAATCGAACTTCAACGACATCAAATATTGAAGTTCCAGCAGGGAGGGCAATGCCCTCGAGCCAATCAAATGTTGTTTTTCCACCCGTACCACACGTACCACAACTTCCGTTGTTTTTACAACCTTTCGGCAGACCATCGGCCCCTGAACTACAGCTACTACATCCCATTGTGTGACGAAGATACGTTCTTCATGACTAGCATTTTGCCTTTGCCACTTCTTTATTAGATCTCTATCCGTAATCGCATATGAACCTGAATGCTCAGATCAAAAAAAACAACTTTGGCATTGACATTTCCGGAAATGTCCTTGTGCGCATCTTCTAGTAAAGCACGCAATGAAACAACATTCTTCTCATGAATAAATCTCTGAAATTTTGATATAAATACTGTTTCCCCTTGTGTTAATCGAATCAAAGAATCTGCGCCGTAGTTGCCTAAAATACATTGGCGGACCATGTGTAAAGCATAGGTTAAAAAACGCTTTTGAGATTCCCGACCAGGAGAAGCGAAATCGTTTGCCGCTTTAAGTAATGCCACTCCATCTCGGGCCCAACAGGCACGCATCCAGGAAGAAAACAGTTCCAAATCAGGTGTTTCATCTCCCGATTGAGAGAGTCGAACAGCAGCAGAAATATTCCCCTCTGTGACATGGGCCCACCCCAGTGCACTTTCGGACGAAATACCCGCAATCTTCGCAATACCTTCCGCTGCTTCAGCGTCTGTAAGTCTGGGGATCTGAATGCGTTGAAGCCGAGACAGAATCGTCGGAAGAAGTCTGTCAGAATTTTGAGAAACAAATAAAATAACAGTTTTATCTGTGGGCTCTTCGATAAGTTTTAACAATTTGTTTGCGGTGTCAACGCGCATCGTTTCTGGCAACCAGAAAATCAGAATTTTAAATCCCCCATAAAAAGACTTGAGGCCTAATTTTCGATTAATCTCAAGTGCTTCATCTACAGAAATAAACAACTGTTTTTTATCCGCTCCGATTTTTGAAAGCCAATCCTCTAATCCGATATATCCCGACTCCAGCATGCACTCTCTCCAAAGTATTTGAAATGGGTCTGATGTTGAGCGTCCACTTCCGTCTTTTTTGAAAAATGGAAAAGTCCAATGCAGGTCAGGATGTTGGAGATTCATATGTGCCTTACAGGAATCACATATGCCACAAGAGTCGCTTTCTGATGGATTTTCGCAGTGTAAATACTGGGCATATGCTCTTGCAAGTGCGAGTGAACCAGAGCCCTCACTCCCATCAAAGAGCTGGGCATGAGCGATCCGATTAGATCTCGCGCCTTCGCGTAACAAAGATGATATTTGGGTTTGGCCTAAAACCTCAGAAAACTGCATGGCGGCAAGGTAAGTCGTGGCAGACAATTAGAAGATAGCATGAAGCGTGATATATGCACCCCGACCAGGGGCAGAAATGCCAGAAGCAAACGATTTGTAGTGCAGGTCGAAAATATTTGACACACCCAATTGGGCATGTAGATGTTCATTAAATATGATATGCGACTCTAGATTAAGCGTCCACCAAGACGGTGTACCATTTTCTAACGCCTCTTGAATATTGTCTGTACTACCAGGACCATAATCATCGATGTTTTTTTCGCCACTGTATAAAGCGTAAGCTTCAAGAGACCAATTTTTGTTTGAATACTCGAGCGAAGTCTTGCCAAATGTTGGGGGTATGTGCGCAAGAGGTGGATTGTCAGAAGCCAAAAGATATCCCTTGGTAAAGTTCAGCGAACTTTTAAAATTTATGTTCTCCATAATGGGATAGTTTACTTCAAAAGTTGACCCTCTGATGATTGCATTTCCTGAATTTTCGTTGCGCTGCACTCTCGAAAATTCTCCATCTATTTCTAGTGAATCTAGTCCATCTAGCGTCGAATTAACGGGCGTAATAATTTCAGTCCAAAGGCTGACAAAGCCCGCGATAGAAACGGATAGACCTGAAGATGGATGTCGCCACGTGATGCTTTCATCTAGACTGTATAAATACTCTGCATTGAGTGAGTCATTTGGCACAAGTACATATCCTCCTTTCTCTCTAACCTTTGCTGCATCATCAATGTTTGGGTGTCTAAATCCTGATGAAAGCGACGAAATAGACGAAACAGTTGGTCCCAATGGGATATCTGCAGCGATACTGCCTGTTAAAGCACCATGTGCTGATTGTAATTCTGAAAAGGGCAACTGTAGAGACTCTGTGGGGAAGTATCTCGCGTCAAATGAAGTAAAGCTATATCTCAAACCGAAGTGAAATTCTTTCTCCCCCGACGACCTCTTTGCAGAAGTAAACGCACCGAGGGTTCGCATGTTACTGCCTGCATTCGGGTATCTTGTCACAAGCGCTCCTCCAAAACCTGGGTCAACCAAATCTAGTCCATCTGCGTGCTGGGCTTCGATATTGGATTCAACCGCGTTTAACTGCCCATCAAATCCTGCTTCAAACTTCCAACCGTCACCTCTGAAAGGAGATGATTTCCAAATAGAAGACATGGACAGTACCTCAACTTTCTCTTCTTGTACCGTTCTAAACGCAGATCCAAAGAGTCGTTTTATTCGGGACTCCGAAATCTTCTGAAAAGCAAAGGTGGTGTGGAGAGACCCAGGAAGTCCCAAATACTGCTCCCAAGTGACAGCAGTCATGAGTCTTTCTTGAGGGCCATAATTCCATTCTGCCCATCTTAAGCTATCTCCTGAGAAGTCATTTATCTTATCAAACCTGGGTATGTTTGAGCTCTTGCTGTACTGAATGTTCGTTTCAATGGCACCTCCTGGTATGCCCAATCTTAATTTATGCAAGAAGTCATTTTGAGTGTAACCTGTAGGGCTTTGTTTTTCAGGGTCAGGGTTAGAAATTAAAGAGTCTACGCCATTAATTCTTGTCGCGATGAATGGCACCAATCCCCATGAACTGTCTCCATGTGCACGCCATGAACCCATAGATAAATCTCCAAATTTTGATTGACTAAACGAGACGACTGTACCCCATCTGGGGCCGCCTGCCTCAGCTTTTGCATTAATATTAAAGGCGTTATTGACCGATCTATATTGTGCTGATATCATTCCGGAATAATGTGACTCACTAGGATTGCTCCTGAACCGTGGTCGACTTGTCTTAAAATGGACGACTCCACCTAATGCATCACTGCCAAACCTCACACTGTTTGGTCCCATAATCACTTGAATTTGTTCTAGCGTATTGGGATCTATGGTGATGATATTCTGAAGATGACCCGATCGATAAATTGCATTATTCATTCGCACACCGTCCACAACCAAGAGCACTCTATTTGCCTCGAAACCTCTCAAAATAGGAGATCCGCCTCCTTGTTGACTTTGTTGCACATGAATCTGACCTGAACTTTGCAACAACTCAGCTGTATTGCCTGGTGGAACTCCATTTTCTATTGCTGAGGCGCCAATTGAAGTGACCCTGTTTAATCCCAAATCATCGGCGACATCTGGAACTATATTTGACAAGATCTGTACCTCTTCTAAACTTACTGGGCTCTCATCCATACCCAAACGTTTTCCGATGACCTCTCCTGGTAAAATCATTCTTATTTCATACCCCATACTCCTAAATACCAACGTATCGGATGGGTTTCTAAAGGGGAGAGAAACAAGCCCGTCCGCATCAGAAATCGCTTTCTCAGAAGTTGAAATATTCACAACCGATACAAAAGGAATCGGTATGGAGCCATTTACAACACGGACCTCTTGAGAATACGCAGATGTAGATATACAAAGTGACAGAACCATAAAACCTAAGAATAACCTTAAGTTTGACATCAGTCTAGTCTGAAAATATAGTCTCAAGTACATCGTAGCATTTTATTTGTCTAAGTCCTGCATGGTGAAGTTGTATAAACATCACCATTCCTAACAAAAGCTCTTTTCTGTCAGATTTTTCTAGTCTTAACTTCCGCATCACATCAAACTTCATGCCCGGAATGGCCATCATTGTTATCACAAGATTGTATTTTAAATAATGTGACTCTTTCGAGAGGCTCATCTCGACACCTGACCATTCGCCAGTATCTAGATTCAAGCTCCCTGATTTTTTCGTTGAAACATCATCAAATTCTTCGGGCATTAATCCCAAAATTTGTACCAACTGCGCCAAAAAATAGATGTGAAGGTTGGCCACCGAATCTTCTGTTTCTAACAACTCCACAGTTTCCCAAACCAGCTTAAAGACCTCTGGCATAGGTGCGTCTTCGGACATTGATTTATCTAACACCTCGGCGATGAAAAATGCGACTGCTGACCTTCTGGCATCACTCAGGATATGAATGGCTGGCAAGGCTCTTGATGCTTCTGAAAAAGTCCCCAAACCGTCTTGCTTTTTCCTTCTGAAATTTGCAAGCTCCACAGCAGAGAGGGGATGCCAAATCGCTTTGGGAGATTTCTTTCCCGTCCTAACCCACAAAGGAATCATGCCTTGACCTTCAGATAACACCCGAACCACCCTGCTCGTATCGTTATATGGAATGCTCCCAATCACGATCGCTTTGATGGTTGAAGCGTCCAAGTTAT
>CAJXHE010000066.1 GCA_913051865.1 uncultured Flavobacteriales bacterium | reverse complement strand
TTGTAGATTCAAACTCACCTTTGCCTGGAATTTTCTTTGCAACGTTGAATTGACCTCCCAGTGATTTGGCTTTCTCAAAAAGATCAACTTCAAAGCCCAAAGTCGCGAGTTCTGAGGCGCAGCTCATACCTGCTGGTCCTCCACCCACAACCGCAATTTTATGCCCATTTAAAGGCTTGACAATGGATGCGTCATGCCACATATCTTCTTCACATGCTCTGGGATTCACGAGACAAGAAGCGATTTTTTGTTCAAAGACATGGTCTAAACATGCCTGATTACAGCCGATACATGTGTTGATGGTTTCTGGAGATTCTTCCAAAGATTTCCGCATTAAATGAGGGTCCGCCAGAAATGGGCGTGCCATTGAGATCATATCGGCACATCCATCCACAAGTGCGCGCTCACAGTTAACTGGATCGTTGAAGCGATTTGTCGTAATCAGGGGGATCCCTAATTTCCCCATAAGACGTTTTGTTACGAAGGCAAACCCACCTCGAGGCACCATCGTCGCAATGGTCGGAATGCGTGCCTCATGCCATCCTATACCTGTATTGATCATGTTTGCGCCCGCAAACTCTATGTCTTTTGCCAGTTTCTCCACTTCATCCCAAGAACTGCCACCATGCACAAGATCCAACATGCTGAGGCGGTAAATAACAAGGAAATCTGGGCTTGTGTTCTCCCTGATTTGGCGTACAATCTCCTTCGGAAAACGAATCCTGTTTTCAAATGACCCGCCCCACTCATCGGTTCTCTTGTTCGTTTCAGAAGCGATAAATTCATTGATAAGGTACCCCTCCGATCCCATAACTTCTACGCCGTCATATCCAGCGGCCATGGCGAGCTTTGCCGATTTAACGAAATCTTTGATCGTACGCTTGACACCCCTGCTTGACAATGCGCGAGGTTTAAACTTGCTGATGGGAGATTTAATCGCCGATGGTGCAACAGCAAATGGCGTGTAGGCATAGCGACCCGAATGCAGGATTTGCATCACAATCTTCCCACCTTCTTTGTGAACGGCATTCGTAATCTGTTGATGCGCTACTGCATGCCTGTTTTTTGTCATCCGCGCTCCTCCCCATGCGGTTACACCTGCTCTGTTTGGTGCAATCCCTCCAGTCACGATAAGTCCGACTCCCCCTTTTGCTCTTTCAGCGTAAAATTTTGCCAAACGTGGAAACCCACCCTTTAATTCTTCAAGCCCAGTATGCATCGACCCCATAATGACACGATTAGGAAGCGTTGTTGACCCAACTTTAAGTGGTGAAAACAGGAGTGGGTATGATTTGTGGGGGTTCACTGGGGTAGGTTTATTCAAAGTCACGATATCTGTCAACAAAGTCTTGTCTGAGACCACTTCTTGACGCTTGCATTTTAATAGACGCTTCAGTATTGGGGTTTGTGAGCTTTTTATCTTTGTCCTTTAAGTTATTCCAAACCTCCATAAAGTTCATGTCATTCGTTTCGAAATTAAAAAAAGTATCATATTCGAAGTAATACCAATGATTCTCACTTAAATGAAAGTATACTCGAAGTTCATCACGTCCCCTGTCACGAACGAGCTCAACGCGACCTGGCACTGTTCTAAACACAGCTTCATCACCAATTGTCGCAACACCGAGTTCCGCAGTTGAAACAAATGCGTCCTCATATGAATCATAGAAAAATTCAAGCCCCGTAAGCATCATGGTGTAACGAATTTCTTTTGGGACCTTTTTGAATGTGCCCTCACGTGACAATTCTCTAAGTACATTGTCTGCGACTTCCATTCCAGCGAGTTCTCTTAATGCATACTCATAATTTGTAGAACTGAAATCCAAGGGCGTTGAAACAGCTGCGTTTGTAAGCTGATCTGCCAAATGTGACTCAAGGTCTTTTGACATGTAAATATCAAGCGCCAGAGAACCTTTCATTTGAATCTTACCTGACTCAGATTCCCATGCAGAGCCCACAAAGGTGTGGTCGATGATACTGAAGTCGAATGGCAATTTTGATGCCCCTGTTGAATAGACGCCACATCCATTTTCAGGCAATTCAATGAATGTTCCTGGAAGCCCCTCACGACGAAGTTTATCAGCGTTACAGACGATATACCTTGCTTTTTTAATGTCAAATCTAAGCTCACCTTCTGGTTTGAAAATTTCTCTATCTCCTCGGTCAGGTTTTTTCGTAAAGAAAGCAGAATAGGACGTGAAGGGCGCATCATCTGACATCATTATCCCCACACCAAGATGGGCTTTGGTCATTTCTTGAACAATTGAATCAATCGGAATGGCGACATCAGCTGGATCAATGACAGATTCAAACTGTATCCACTGTCTTTTAAAATCTTCACATTTAAAAGCCAGCCTTGTACCCCCATCAAATTCAAGATCCTTTCGACCAGACAAGAGTTTGACATCTCCAGTAAATTCAAAATATGGGCTCAAATAGAACGCTTGCCCCATCGCAATGGACCCATTTGCTGTTGTTGCATATGCAGTATCTACCTCAATCTTGTCAAAGAAAATAGGCCAGTCTATACCTTGAGCGTCTTTATATAAGTATGAAGCAGATGCCCTGTAGTCAAGTCGACCTTTGACGTCAATAGTCGCATCAAAAAAACGGTGATATCTGGTGACATCATTTGCATAAATTGTTGCATTTTTTAAAGGGTCCATCGCAGCATCACGTCGAATGGTTACTTTGCCACTGTCAGGCCAAACCTCAGCGTCTGCTATCGCAATCGCTTTCACGTCACGACAGACAACGGTTGCTTTCTCTACATTATATAAGGCGCGTGTACAGGCAAAATGAAGAGAGTCTTGATTGGGGTGGACAGAGACAAAATTCGAAAAGGATTTATCTGCCAGGTCAGCAAAAACCAATTCTTCTTTGTCTGTAAACGTGTTTTCAAGCTCAATTTGATCTTCGTCCATAAACCATCTAAACCGATCCATCGTACACAAATATCTGACAGCTGGAAGCGCGATTTCTGTAAGTCCTGCATGTGACACAAAGTCGGCTACCCGCGTCTTGAAATCCACATCTGCTTTTACGTTATCCGTTTTAAAAGCGAGTGCATTCAGATCATTTCCTTGAATTTCGAATCTTGAAGTATCTGCTTTCATACCTAACTCGCCCATTGTGAAATATTCTGAGCTTAGGAATGCTTCTTCAAATTCAAACTCACCTTGGGCAGTCATTCCTCTTGAGCTTAAATGTATTTCTCCGGCAAGCATCACGTCATCATTAAAACATCTTAATCTGTCAATTTCAGACCTTACATCTAACAAGGGTTCACCGAGTGAAGACGACGTATTAAGCGCGAATTCAGTTTCAGTGGCTTCTAGAGAAGGCACATGGTCAGCAGAAGATACATTCGTGTAGGCGGTGGTCTTTCCAAATGCTGAGTCAGGAACCAACACCATCGCCTCGCCTTCCAAATGAGATGTCAAAAAGTCTATCGCACCAGTCCCTTGCAGTCCATCCATGTTAAGTGTTAAATCCGCATTCAAGGTACCTACGCCATTGTAAAGCGGAAATCCTCCAGGAGGGTTAGCGGTTTTAATTCCCAGTGAAAAATCTTCCATAAGGCGTAAGTCGACATCTAAGTCGGGAATGATTCCTCCTGCCAAGAGTTCACCTTTGAAACTCAGGTCGTCTTTCACAAAGTTGTCTAAACTATCAATATCGAATGGTTCCAATGCGTAACGAAACCTGTTTCTATGGTACGCGCCCTTGTGTATACTTGGGCTGTCATAATAAACATAAGACGGACCCTCACTATTTAGAACGGGATAGTGCGTGTAGTATTCAGACTTCCACCCTGAGCGATTCGAGGGGTCGTCTATTTCTAATGTTCCCGTAATTCCATCAATAGAATTCCTGACCAACCTCGTTTTAGGTTTGCCATCAATCCCCAATTCTCCATCAATCTCAGCCCTAATATGCATGTTGTCTACAGAATTCAATGCAATAAGGAAATCTGAATAATGAAACTCAAACCCTGACCCTGAAAACTCAAAGTTTCCTGCCTCGACTCTGCCTGAGAAGGTGAAATCTCTGTCTTCAGACATCTTGATACGTCCATATTTAGGAGTTACTATAACATTTTGCTCTGTACTTAACTTAAATTTAGAAAGGCCATCGATCTCCAAGACTTTTGAGCTTAAACCCAGCCTGGCATTTGCACCTCTAGGGACGACAGATCTAAATGCAATGACATCATAATCGACCCTGCCTCTGTTGCATTTTAAATGTTTCTCTGCTTTTGGAAGCCAGGTGCACCACCTTTCATTTACATCATAATCGACATACCCTTCTAAAGCCAAATTGATCAACAACATCCTGGCCTGAACCTCGTTAAGCTTTAAGTAATCTGCATAATCAATAGCGTAAAAGCCAGTATCCTTTCTTTCGTGAACAAACTTACCAAGTTCTATCAAAGGATTAATAGACGCATAAGCTGACATGTCGTCAAATGTTTGTTTGTCAAAATTAGATTGAGATCTAAAAATACCGACACTACGTCCACTGGGAAGCAGAGGACCCAAATCAATCGTCTTTCCGCTTAACTTCCATGTTAATGCTTCAACTTGGAAATCCATTTTATGGTATGAGTCAGAAAAGGCCTGCAATCCTACGCCGTCCTCATCCCTAATAAATCGAACAAAATCACTCTTCCGATCATATCTAACACCAATACTTGGGTGGTGAATACTGTCTTCATCTAAATAGATAGACATCCCCACTTGAGATGCTATAAAACCGTCGTTTTGGAATAAAATTTCATTTACGGCACATCGAATAAACAACGTGTCCTCATGATATATCTTTAGGTAACCTGGTGTCCCACTCGCAGAAGTACCATCTAATCTTGAACCCCGAACGACAATACCACCTTCGTAGTCCATGTTCGGATAAATATTCTTAAGAACCAATCGTTCGTCTTTGGATTCAAATTTGGGGTAAGATTTATCATGAGTTGATTGAGAAGACTTTACTTTCACTGTCAGCCCACCCACTAATTCTCTGTCAATAAGCTCTGTATGAAAAATGACTGGGCTCGCTCTAAATGAACTGACTGACAGTTTTATTTCGTAGTCATTCAACACTGCAAATTGAAGGCTATCATTGAACGTCGTCCCTTCCCAATGAACTTGACCACCTGTCCCTTTCCAACGACCTAAAGTGGGTAAAAACACCCCTGATGTAGACCTCACTCTTGAACTGTCACCATTCGAATAACACACCAGTGTTCCATTGTTGAATTTCACAAATGGCAATGAATCTAAGCCAAATTCCACATCACCATCTTGAAATTGCCAAACCACTGTTTTCTTATTTGCAATCAGACCAGAAGAAAATAATTCGGGAGACAATTGCAGATACGGAACGAGTTTCTTTCTCCATTTTTTATTGGCAATCATTGCATGAATTTGTCTGTTCCAAGAACGCCAATCATTTAATGAGTTTTCATCAAAACCATCTTCAATTTGCACAAGTGCACCTTGTAAGTATGCCAAAACACCAGTGGAATTCCGAATATGGACATCTTGTAATTGACTGACTGTAGAAATAATTGTATCCTGAATGGCGTCAGATAATTTGTCATCCAGAAATTTTGGGCCAAAAGATCTTCTCATCCACCTTGCATTATCGACAAGACCTTTTGCAAAATTACCCTCCATTTCTTTTACAAAATCTGATGGAGAAAGAAGCTCAGAGTCTTTTGAATCTTGAGAAAACGAATAAAAACAAGGGAAAACCAACAGACAAAGGCCTATTGTGATCGCAAAAAAATTAGACATATCGGATGAGTTACTATGTGTGGTCATCAATCTAACAAGGTAGGTTTTGTAGGTCAATCAATTACGAAATCAAAGCTGAGTTTTCCCACAAAGAATACACGCCCATCCATCACTTTCTGACACTTCCAAACTTTCCCATCCCAACTGCTTAACTGCTGCTTGAAGCACAGGCACATCACCCGTAAAAAATCCTGACAATGCAATGTTTCCTCCTGCATTAAGCACTTGGTCGTAGCTTTTTAAATCTTTTAAAAGAATATTTCGATTGATATTTGCAAGAATCAAATCGTGGTGATGGTGCTGTTTTAACAAAGTAGCGTCCCCACATTTTACACTAAGACGGTCTTCATTGGCACAGCCATTTAAAGCAGCGTTTGTAAGCGTATTTTCATATGCGCCTGCTTCAATATCTATGGCCAGAACAAAGGATGCGCCTAGTTTCATAGCTGCAAAGGCAAGAACGCCTGTACCACACCCCATATCGAGCACCTTCTTTCCTTTCACATCTAGATTCAAAAGCGTCCGAATCATAAGCCAAGTTGTGTCGTGGTGCCCTGTGCCAAATGACATATGTGGTGCTATGACAATGTCAAGTCCCGATGGAGGTGCTGCGTGAAATGGCGCTCTCACCATAGCTCTGCCCTCGATATTTACAGGTTCATAATCAGACTCCCATTCAGCATTCCAATTCTCAGTCTTTACGATAGATTCCTTCCATGTTAAAGATGCGATTGCTTGTAGTTTGGTTTTGATTTGAGTTAATTCATTCGGATTAATGAATTTATTCGGAGCGTAAACAATTAAACCATTATCTGTAGAATCAAACACTTCAAATGGCAAGTCAGACAACCACCCAATCGCAACTTCACGTGCTGGAAGAACTGGGTCAAATGTGATTTCTACCTTGAGGTAATCCTCTCGGATGAATTCTCTGCTCATGTAAAAGAACAGATTAAGGATTGGAAATCCCCTGAATTCAGTGACGCGCCTCCGATTAAACCACCATCAACATCCTTGCTTGCAAATAATTCTTTTGCATTCGAAGGTTTACAGCTTCCGCCGTATAAAACCGATGTGTTTTCCGCCGTGTACAAATCAAACTTCTCAGAAATCCATCGTCTGATAAATGTGTGCATCTCTGCTGCTTGATCAGCTGTTGCTGTCCTGCCGGTACCGATTGCCCAAATGGGTTCATAGGCCACAATGATATTCTTCATGTCATCAGATGTAACATCTTGAAGTGCGGATTCTAGTTGGCTTTTAATCACCTCCTCTTGTCTTTCAGAATCTCTTTCATTCAAGTGTTCTCCACAACAGAGCACAACGCCTAGTCCAGCTGTTGTGCATTGCTTCAGTTTGTTTGACACAGCCTCATCAGTCTCCCCGAAATCAGATCGCCTTTCTGAATGCCCAACCAAAGCGTAATCTACACCACAAGAAACAAGCATGTCAGCCGTAAACTCACCCGTAAATGCACCGTGTCCATTGGCACTCACTTGTTGGGATGCAATAAGTATGCGAGGGTGTTTCTCATGCGCCAATGACGCCAAATATGGCGCCGGAACAGCGACCATAATCCTAACGTTTTTCGGCAATTTATCCATAGCTTCTCCCATCTCATCCATCCAATTTCGGGCTTCGTTGATAGATTTATTGCTTTTCCAGTTTCCTGCTACGAGATTCCTCATCATCTTTGAATTATGGGAAGTAAATTATTTATGCAAATATGCCTCACACTGACTTAAAACCCAACCTAAAAGACACCTTACAAACATTTTGGGGATTTCGCTCTTTGAGGGATTTCCAAAGAGGTCCTGTAGAGGATTTGATGGCTGGCAGGAACGTCATTGCACTCCTTCCTACTGGTGGCGGAAAATCTCTGTGCTTTCAGTTGCCTTCGCTTGTGAGAGGAGGTCTTTGTCTCGTTATTTCGCCACTCATTGCCTTGATGGAGGACCAAACAAACCAACTTAAATTACGCGGCGCGCGCGCCGCATTTATATCAGGCAATTTGGGAAAAGTCGGGATTGATAGAGTGCTTGAAAATGCGAGAGTTGGAGGACTTGAGTTCCTCTACATGTCGCCTGAACGACTTAAGGACCCGATGTTTGTTGCAAGGGCAGACAAACTTGATGTAAGAACGATTGCAATAGACGAAGCACATTGCATCTCTCAATGGGGACATGATTTCAGACCTGAGTTTCGAAACATAAATACACTGAAAAAACTTTACCCCAAAGCTGCAATTGGTGCATATACAGCAACAGCAACAAAGGAAGTTCTGAGTGACATTGCGACACAGTTAGGTCTAGAGAAAGCTTCGGTACATACAGCTTCGATGCGCAGACCTAACCTCAGTTATGAAGCAAGTACTTGGGGAGATACCGATGCGGAAATACTACAGTTTGCACAATCTACAGCACATCATGAATCTGGCCTAGTGTATGTGAAAACCAGGAATGAAGCAGATAAATGGGCGGAAAGGCTCACAGCAATTGGACTTAATGCGACATCCTTTCACGCCGGTCTTGAACCGAAAGTAAAGCAGAAACGTCAGCGAGATTGGATTTCAAACAAGATTGCTGTAATGGCTTGTACCTCAGCTTTCGGAATGGGAATCGATAAGCCTGACGTGAGATGGATTATTCATGTTGGAGCGCCATCAAACCTTGAAAGTTATATTCAGGAATCGGGAAGAGCAGGACGAGATGGAAAGCCAGCGAGGTGCATTTTGTTTCAAGGAGATAAAGAGCGTGTAAAAGCTGAGGAGAAGATGAATGCGCAATTCCCCTCAAGGAAAATCATTTGTGATATATACCAAGCTTTGGCCAATCAGGGAAGAGTCGCAATTGGTGACTCGCCTTCTGAACCAACTGAATTTGACCTTAAGGCTACGGTTCAAAACACACCGTACTCCACGGTTCAAGTTTTGTCGAGTTTGAAATTGTTAGACCGTGCTTTGTTGATCTCCGTAAAAGATAAAAAACAATCAAAATTGGGGAGGTTAAGATGGTTAGGAGGACACAATCGTATCCTTAATGAAACCAATCACCCCAACGAGGTCGTTGCAGGTTGGTTAATGAGAGGCGTCACGGATGATTCTCCGTTCTATACTTCGGCAAAACAGATTGGAAATGAAATAGGCTTGGGGGAGAAAGTCGTTGCAATGTCCTTAAGCGCTTTAGATGCTCAGGGTCGTATTGAATGGTCACCGAACCCAGCTGAGTTTGAAATAGTTTGGCCTACAGCTAGAATAGCCGCTTCAAAAGTCGTGCTGCCATCACACATTTACACTGACAGGATTAAATCTGTTGCCGAAAAATGGGACACTATGCAGTCTTACATAGCCTCAGATGGATGTCGAGCTAAATATTTAGATGGCTACTTTGACAACGGCGAAAAAACCCATTTTGAAAATTGCGGGGTTTGTGACGCTTGTACATGGGATGCAAAAACCATAAAAGCAAAACTGTCAATCCTTTTGAAAAAAGCAGGGAAGGAAGGTATTGATGCCTTCACATTAATTCGGTCATTCTCTCCAGGACATCGTGCTGGCATCTCCTCCCTACTAAGAGAACAACTTACCAAGCAAGAAATCAAAACAAAAGGGACGACAGTATACAGTATATCGTAATTTCGCGTCATGAATAATACCAACTATTGCACTGTCACCATTAAACCTAAAAGGCAAGAAAGCATCTTACGCCGTCATCCTTGGGTTTTTAGTGGAGCCATTAAATCCATCGATGGAAAACCCAGTGCTGGGGATTGGGTATGTGTGAGGGCAAATAAAGGTGCGCTTCTCGGTTGGGGTCATTATTCACCAGGCACCTCTATCGCTATCAGATTGCTGACATTTGCTGAGGATATTCCAAACGATGATTGGTGGAAAGCAAAAGTTTTTGAAGCAGTCAATGTGAGGCGGCAACTTGGGCTTATAGAAAATAACGAAAACAACACATGTCGATTAATACATGCTGAAGGTGATGGCCTCCCAGGTCTTATTGCAGACTTCTACAGTGGAGTCCTTGTCATTCAATGCCACACCCCTGGCATGCACAAGGAGATGAAACTTTTGTGTACTGCCTTTTCAGCAGCTTTGGGTGACGCCCTTTTTGCGGTCTACGATAAAAGTTCGAAATCACTTGCAAAACATGGCGGAATCACAAGTGAAGATGGTTTGGTTTGGGGTAAGCTCCCAGAAAACCACCATGCAATGGAGCATGGCCACAAATTTAATATCGACTGGGAAAAGGGTCAAAAAACAGGCTTTTTCATAGATCAGCGTGAAAACAGGAAGCTGCTTGCACATTACTCCAAAGGAAAGAAAGTATTAAATGTCTTCAGTTATACTGGCGGATTTTCTATCTATGCGATGAAAGCTGGTGCGACTGAAGTACACAGTTTAGACAGTTCAGCCAGAGCTTTAGAAGTCTGTGATGAGAATGTGGTGTTAAATGACTTGCCCGCTAAAGGTCACAAATCCCTTCAGGAAGACGCGATTGCTTTTCTGAAGGAAGATTTAAGTGAGTACGACATCATCGTACTTGACCCTCCCGCTTTTGCAAAGCGGGCAACAGCTCGTCACGCAGCTGTTCAGGGATACAAGAGGATCAATCTTCGTGCAATTGAATCGATGAAACCAGGGTCTTTGCTCTTTACATTCTCTTGTAGTCAAGCTGTTGATGAAAAACTATTTACGAACACGATTATCGCAGCAGCCATACAGTCAAATAGAACAGTTCGTATTCTACATCGCCTCCATCAGCCCGCAGACCATCCTGTAAGCGCATTTCACCCTGAAGGCTCATACCTCAAGGGACTTGTGTTAAGAGTGGACTAAATGTGCTCGAAACCTCGTAATCAAGGCTGCAACAACCATTTCTCCCACTGTCCACTTTTACTTTTTCTGTAGACGATTCTGTCATGTAATCGCGATGCACGTCCTTGCCAAAACTCCACGCTCACAAACGCGATTCTAAAGCCTCCCCAATGATTGGGTCGGTCGATAACATCAAGGTCTTTGTACTTTTCCCTGACCGCTTTGAGAGTGGCATCTAATTCTTCACGTGAGGATAAAGGTTGGCTTTGTTTTGACACCCATGCACCCAATTGACTTTCTCTTGGTCTAGAAGCAAAATAACTGTCATTCTCTTGATCAGACAACTCAGTCACATTGCCATAAATACAAACTTGACGTTCTAACTCAGGCCAAAAAAAAGTTGCGCCTGCTTTAGGGTTGAAGGAAAGGTCTGCTGACTTTGAGCTCCTCTTATTTGTGTAAAACAGTATCGCCTCCTCCTCTACTCCCTTCACAAGAACGTTCCTCCCTCTAGGGAACCCCTTAGAATTAATGGTTGACAAACAAAAAGCATTCGCATCTAACGCTTCAGCTTTTATGGCATCCTGTAACCAACTCGACAATTGTTGCCCTGGAGAATCTTGTAAATCTTGAAGATTCAGTACTCCCTTTACATAATCAGTTCTTACGTTTTGAATGTTTTTCATAGATACCATGCTCAATGTTACAGTTCCTTCGCTCTAAGGACTTTTGACCATAATTCTATTCCTTCATTGTCCTTGATGACTATTTTACATGATCTGTCCTTCCTTGGCCCTGAAAAGTTCAATTCTGCAAAGTTTCGTTGAGGTGTCGTCGTGCCTTCAATCCGCAACGTATTGTTTTCTTTTGAATTGTCATAAGCACCACTTGTCAAGGGTGAGACCGTCAAGTCATGTATCACAGCACCACCATCAAGTTCTAAACGACTCATGTCAGTACAATGCCTATCTCCTGTTAAGAAAATGACGCCATGAATATGCTCTTCTTCAATTCTATCAATAATCTCCTGACGTTCAGGATAATTTGCCATATTCTCATGTTTTGCGACATCGTTTAAAAACTGTCCGCCCAATGCGACCATCTTAAATGGCGCATAGCTCTTATTTTAGGCTGCGATTAA
>CAJXHE010000065.1 GCA_913051865.1 uncultured Flavobacteriales bacterium | reverse complement strand
ATGTCCCTCGGGCCCGCCGTCATGTATTCTTTAAATCTTTCAGCATTGATCTTTCTCGTGGTGTGGGTTATGCTCACCATAGACGTGACGTTAACCATATATGCCTTGCTCCCACTCCCGTTAATGTCTGTCGGAATTTATTTCATTTCTACAAAAATAAATAAGCTCAGTGATGCTGTGGCTAGCAAACAAAGCGACATAAGTTCATTTGCACAGCAACATATTACAGGCATTAGAGTCCTTAAATCATATGCCCGAGAAGCAAAATCTGCGATTCGCTTCGAACAAGAATCTGACGAATACAAAACCCATGTGCTTAAACTCGTGAAGTTTGAGGCGCTATTTATGCCTATCATCATTTTACTTGTCGGCTTAAGCACCGTGCTTACAGTATACATCGGAGGCCTGAGAGTCATGGAAGGCCATCTTGAATTGGGCCATATTTTCCAATTCATTTTCTACGTAAATCTTCTTACCTGGCCTTTCGCATCTGTCGGATGGGTGACGTCTTTGGTCCAAAAAGCAGAGGCATCGATGGCCCGTATTTTACATTTCCTAGACACCGAACCTGAAATCGTCTCGGAATCGAGTGTAAAAGGTGGGGAGGGACACAGTTTTGATGCACATTACGAGCCCAGTGCTGGACTCGTCTTTAAAGATGTTGGGTTTACGTATTTGGACACAGGCATTAAAGCATTAGAGGGCTTAAACTTCACGCTCGAAGCAGGCACTACTGTTGCCATTACGGGAAGAACGGGAAGTGGAAAGTCAACGATTCTACAATTGGTCATGAGAATGATGGACCCCACTGAGGGAAGCATTTCATTTAGGGGTGCAGAGCTAGGCCTTTGGACATTAGAAACGTATCGCGAACATACCGGCTACGTTCCACAAGATGTGTTTCTGTTTTCGGACACCATTGAAAACAACATCTCATTTGGTGTCAAAGCATTCGAGAGTCAAGAAAGAGAAAAAGAACGAATCACAGAGTCTGCATTAGATGCTGGTGTTTTGGAAGATATCAATGGGTTTGAACACGGATTTAAAACGTTGCTTGGCGAAAGAGGCGTGAACCTAAGCGGTGGACAGAAACAAAGAATCAGTATTGCCAGGGCACTCATCAGAGAACCCGAATTGTTAATACTAGACGATTGTCTTTCTGCAGTCGATGTCATTACCGAAAAACATATTTTAGGAAGATTGAAAGAAGGCCATGACATGCGGAGCACACTGGTCGTCAGTCACAGAATCAGCACGATCAAAGATGCGGACCTTATTCTCGTTCTTGACGAGGGACGAATTGTAGAGCGTGGATCCCATCTAGAGCTTATAAAGAAAGGAGGTCTTTACGCAGAAATGGATCAGAAACAGGAAGGGTCGTGAAGGACGATCTTGCCTAACATGGAATTCCTATATAGATTAAAAACATAAGAAGATCGTTGACACTCACAGCGCCATCTTCATTAATATCTGCCTCACATCCTGGCCCGGTACATCCGTAGGCACCTAATATATCAAGCAGGTCCATCACATTTCTTGAAGTGTCGAAATTAAAATCTCCTGGACAAGAATGATGCTCCTCATCTTGAAACACCCCATCACAATTGTTGTCGAACCCCTGATAAGTACCTAACGCACCAGGGTAAATAATGGCTGAGTTATCATTGCAATCAGATGTATTCATCACATATCCGGCAGGCGGCGCACACATTAATACCTCACCCACCAAATCTCCAAAACCATCACCATCTTCATCTGGATACCATGAAAGAAGAGAAATGTTATCGTCAATAAGCCCATTGCAATCGTTGTCACTGAAATCGCAAGTTTCTGGAGATTCAGGATATGTATAAGCCCTAGAATCGTCGCAATCCAGAGCGTTTGCAACATAGAAATCATCATTAATCACATCAATATCACATCCCAGAGCAGCATTGTTTGGATCTCCAAAACCATCACCATCATGATCTAGAAAAATCGCTGAAGGAGATTCACTTGAAAAGGGGGTACGGGCTTCAAAACGATTTGATCCTGTTTCTAAAACCCACAACGGATTGATGACACCAGAAAAACCAGAGGACCCCAAAACATAGCACAACGTAGTGCTTCCAGGTTCGACAGTTATGGGGTTGTGGGTAATCCCAACAGGATAAACGCCGAGTGGAAGTCCTTCTACAGAGAGTCTATAAGGCCCCGTAAACCCTTCGGGAACAGTCACATGAAAACTAATCCAATCACTTGAGCACCAGGAATCGTTAAGGACAGAGATCTCTAACACATTGTGTTTCACAATGAATAAACCCCGATCAATCGAAGAAACTGCAATGTAGCCTGAGGCAAAAAACGGATAGTTAGACCAAGAACCTAAAAACCCAGTGGTATCATTCTCCGGATATACATCGAAATACGCCACTTCGGTGAGAATACCCGAAGGCCACTGACTTGTGTTTAAAATTCTGAGACCAGACTTATAATTACTTTGATATGTTAATTCACCAGAGATATATTGATTGTGATCTGTGGCTGGCATATTTGAAGTATGTTGTCCGGCAAGCTGTGGCGAGTCAAGATTTTGGGCGTCCCATATTAATGTCCTAGTTCCTGGCACAGCGGATGAGATTTCGTCAAGCTCGTCCCCCATAAGAATAAAAGCACCATCATCACTCATCCAAACTTGGTGCGCATAATGGGCATTGAGATAGGATGTGTATGATATTTGAACGACATCTGTGGGATTCGTGACGTTGAGGATAACCAACCCTGATATGTTTGCCGCAATCAAAATGATGTCTCCTTGATAATCTGGGTCAGGACCCGAATACGTGACGATTTGAGCATCGTGAAAAAATCCAGACTCGCCATAAATACCAGTTAAAACTGGTGTTAATGGATTTGACACATCATAAATCACCACACCACCAGACTGGAGATTGGACCCCAGAACATAGAGTGAATTGGAGTCTTCGTGTACGGCCAAATTGTGTCCAGTACTCACTCCAGAAACATGGTTTGATTCGGACCAAATAACCGTTCCCATCGATTCATTCCAATCTCTTAATTCAGTCAGATCGAAAACCTGCAATCCATGTCCAGGAGCTTCACTGACCACATAGGCGTAATCTCCGATGACTTTAACATCTCGCCATAAACTGTTGCTACTGTGCGTCGGAAGACGGCCCATAAAATGAGGGACTCCCCCACTTTCTAATTTCACAAAACACACTCCATTGTCTGATCCAAGCAAAACATACTCTGTTGAATCTAGAGCATCAGTCCATCCCCATACGTCGTTTGTCAGGCTTACAGACATCTCCTCCAAAGACACCATCCCCAAAAGTGACATATTTAATTTGGGATAAAGCTCAGAATCACTTTGGCCAAAAGCAGTCGTAAAGCTAAGAACGACAATGGACAAAAAAAGCGTGATATATTTATGTAAAGTTTTCAAGGCACGAAAAGATACGAATAAAAAATAACTTTTGACGTAAATTTGACGAGTGAAAAAAGCAGATGTCAAACCATTTGAGGGTTTAAAAGTTCTAGAACTGGCGAGCGTATTGGCCGGCCCATTGGCAGGAAGCTTTTTGGCTGAAGGAGGCGCAACCGTTCTCAAAGTTGAACATCCTAGGCTCGGAGATGTCACAAGAACCTGGAGGTCTGAAGGAGAACCCACAGACGATCCAAACTCAGCTTATTTTGCTGCAGCAAACACATTCAAAGAAACAATCAAGATTGACCTGGCCTCTGACCAGGGTCGCAAATGGCTTGAAAATGAATTATCCACCTGCGATATTCTGTTACAAAACTTCAAAGAAAGCGATCTCAACAAATTCGATCTTACCCCAGAGAAGTTGGCTAAGAAATTTCCAAATGTCATACACATACGTTTGGTGGGATTTGCTGAATCACCTGAAAGACTTGCGTACGATGTCGTCATGCAAGCAGAAACGGGATTCATGCATATGAACGGAGCCCCTGAAAATCGGGGTGTCAAAATTCCCGTAGCCATGATTGACATTCTTGCCTCGCACCAAATGAGGTCGGCCGTGACTACAGGACTATACGCCAGAGAACGCGGCGCAACAGGATGGTATGCCCAGGTGAGCCTTGAACTTAGTGGAATCGCGGCACTTGTGAATCAAGCCACCAATTATTTGATGAATGATACAATCCCTCAGCGCAGAGGTTCCATACATCCAAACATTGCACCCTATGGAGAACAGTTGGAATTCGAGGATGGAAATCTCGTTCTGGCAATCGGATCTGACGCACAATTTAGATCTCTATGTGAGGTCCTGGGGAAGCCCGAGTTAAGTAGCGATTCCAGGTACTTGACAAATCATGACCGAGTGATTCACAGAATTCAACTCATTTCAGATTTGCAAAAACTTGTGACTGGACATCAGAGAGAAAGTCTGTTGCGTCAATTTCATGAGTCACGCGTTCCAGCGGGAGCGGTGAGGACTTTGGATGACGTTTTTGCGCCTGGTTCTCCCGGATCAAAAGCCGTGATTAAGGAAGAAGCAGAACATTCAAAAAGGCCGCTGGTGAAACCGAGGACAACGGCCTACTCAGTCACGATTTTCGGCAATGAAATGAGGTAGGTTTTGCCTGGCTTTACAGCCAAATAATCCTTTCTCAACCATGGATTTAGCGCCTTTAATTCCTTCAAGTTAGATCCGTTTTTCAACGCAAAATCATTAAGGTTACTGATATCTTCTGAAACCGCGAGCTCACGCACTTCATGTGGCAAATACAAGCTCTCTGATGTGATGTGAAAGCCATATTTCTCAGGAGAGCTCATCACCTCTTTGATCGCTAACATTCGATAGACATACCTTCCAGTCTCGCTGTTTAAATGGAGATCCCAGTAATTATCGACGCTTTGTTCATCAAGGCGTTTCTCTACGCCATACTGTCCCATATTGTAAGAAGCGGCAGCCAAAGACCAACTCCCAAAACGTGTATATGATTCCTTGAGATATTGACATGCAGCCTTGGTGCTCTTCGCAACATCATATCTTTCGTCAACGGAAGGACTCACTTCCAAACCATATTCTGGTGCCGTCTTTTTCATAAACTGCCAAAATCCACTTGCCCCTGCAGGCGAAACCACCTGACTTAATCCACTTTCAATCACAGCGAGGTATTTAAAATCATTGGGCACCCCTTCCTCGTTTAGAATCTTTTCTATGACCGGAAACCACCGCGAAGATTTCTTTAAATAAAGGATGGTGGAACTGTGTCTGTATGTATTTACAATCAGCTCCTTATCTAAACTTTCTCTCACGCCAAACCCATCAATCGGTACGCGTTCTCCAGCGAGTTCTAGCGCATCAGGGATATTTGGGGATACAAACACACTGGAAGTTGTCTCACTGACAACAGAAGGCAATGTTTCAGATGATACAGAGGTTACAAAAAGCACACTGGAAGCGGCAATTGCGATGGCGGAGAGTATGGTATTTGGCATGGCTGATAAAGTTACTTGATGAAATCAAGTCTGATCATGCACAACAACGATGGTTATTCACATTATGCTTGTGTTTAAAACCCTAAAAAAGATGTTCTAAAAAGGCGATTTAAAATCGTGAAATAAGGATGCTTTTAAATCTTTGTCTGAAAGAATGGGCGCCTCTATTCCCCAATCGATCCCCAAACCTGGATCATTCCACAAAAGCGCGTTTTCACACTCAGGGTTGTACGGAGAAGTACATTTGTATTGGACATGTGTATCCGCTTCGAGCGCTAAAAAACCATGGGCGAAGCCTTCGGGCATCCAAAACTGCACGCCTGAAGCTGCATCCAGCTGCACCGCATAATGCATCCCATATGTGGGCGATGATGAACGTAAATCAACGGCAACGTCAAGGATTGAACCCTTAGATACGCGCACGAGTTTACCTTGTGGAGCCGGCGGGTTTTGAAAATGCAACCCCCGAAGAACATGTGCTTTTGATACGCTTTCGTTATCCTGAACAAACTGAACCGTGTGACCGACAGCACGATCAAATGCCTGCGAATTCCAAGACTCAACGAATCTCCCCCGATGGTCTTCGAAGACAGTCGGCTGAAGCAACAGCAGGCCAGAAATAGGTGTCTTTGTTATTTTCATTATTGCAATCCTACGATTATCGCATACAACAAGCCTAACGATGATGTGATAGAAACGATGGGCGTTATCTCATTCAAGAATCCAGTCGCCAAATCAGGAGTTGAACTCACATATATAATGTCATTTGCTTGCACAATTAAGGATGCATCTTGCACACCTTCAATGGAACTTAAGTCAAGTAAGTAAACATCTCTTCCATCAGGTGTATTCCTTATTAATTTTACTTTAGATGCGATTCCTCGTGACCGGACACCTCCCGCAAGCGCAAGCGCTTCTAGGACAGTGGTGTTTTGGTTCTTAAGTGTAATGACCGTTGCCTGACCCGCTTCACCAGGAAAAACCAACACCCTGTTATTTGTGACACTCAATAAAACATATGGGTCATGGTACATTGAAGAATAAGCGTTCTCGATTGCTGCTTCTGCTTCTTCCAAAGTCAAATCAGAAACCTGAATCAGTCCGATTTCAGGCAATTCTACCTGGCCTGATGGTTTAATTCGATAAGTCCCCATATTTCGGGTTTGGTAAATAGAATTGTTGTTTTCCTCTGAAAAAACACCTGTTGTAATCGCCAGAAGTCGCTCTCCGCCGTTAGGGAAAAGTTGAAATGACAACTCGTCATTGGCAGCCAGTTTATAATCTGTTGTTGTCGCTAGCCCCAGATCTGCGTATTTAAAACCATTGGGTGATTGAAAAAGAAGATCTTTATTTATCGAACAACTTGAGATGAAAAAAACAACACATGTAAAAGTCACAAATATTCTCATAACCGCAAGGTAAGATTTAACTTCGCAAAATGTTAGAGACTTTGACACATAGACTAAGAGCGCTCGAGCCTGCAGATGTCGATTTGCTCCACAAATGGGAAAACATCTCATCTGCTTGGTGGCTCGGAAGTACTCTAACTCCCTACAGTAAAGCGACTTTACTTAAATTCGCAGAGGGTGAACACGAGATCTATCAAGACAAACAATTGCGACTCATGATCGATCATAAAAACGCAGAGAAGACATGGAAGACTGTAGGTGCAGTCGACCTATATGACTTTGACGTTCGTAATTTACGCGCTGGGGTAGGCATCACAATTGACGAGGCTGAAAGGAACAACAGACATGCTTTGGCTGGATTGACACTGTTGCATGAATATTCATTTAAACATCTGGGATTGCATCAATTGTATGCAGAAGTTCCTGCAGACCATCTGCCGAGCAGAAATTTATTTCAAAAAGCAGAATATATAGAATGTGAGTTAAGGAAAGAATGGATAAAAGGCACCAACAAGTGGTGTGATGTGGTCTTATTTCAATTAATAAATCGTGTTTAAAAAATATATCAAAAAGTACGGACTTCCTCTTGTAATCGTTGGGATATTGGGGAAAATAACTTCAATAACACTGGTGTTTGGGGTTTTTGGACACTGGTTTGGCACATTGTTGCCGAGCGAATCTGAACACATCACTATTTATTTAGACCCAGAACTAACACTTCAAGAACACCAATTGACCATTGAGGAGGAAGTCTCAAAGCATGGGGGCCATGGGGAGCGACTGACGAGGGTTTTATATTGGAGAGGTTGGAGTGAACAAATTGTGCCAGGTAAATATGAAATAAACGCCGGAGAGACCATTGGTGATGTTGCGCATAAGTTCGCGACAGGCGACAGAGAGTTTGTGAGAGTAATCGTTCCTGCCGGGAGAGATCTAGAAGTAATCGCAGGCAAAATAGCGCAGAACATTGCTGCTGACAGCATGGCGGTTTTACAGTTCATTCGTCCCGACAGTATACGGTGGCAAATCATCCCTAACACCTATGAAATGTGGTGGGAAACGACTGCAGAAGAAGCAATTCTCAGACTCACAAAAGAGCGCGCGATTTGGTGGAATACGGAACGACAGGAAAAAGCAAAAGGCAAAGACCTTTCTTCGGAAGAGGCCGTGATTTTGGCTTCTATCGTACAAGCCGAAACATCGAACATCTCTGAAGCGCCAATCGTTGCGGGGCTATATCTTAACCGATTGGAAATCGGGCAAGCGTTACAAGCAGACCCAACATTAATTTATGCATGGAACGATATCAGCATTACCCGGGTTCTGAACAAACACAAGGAAATCGACTCACCATACAACACCTACATGCATGCTGGACTCCCTCCAGGACCCATCAGAACACCAGAGCCAACTTATATCGACGCTGTTCTCAATGCGACTGAACATGACTACCTCTATATGTGCGCAGAACCAGGAGGTACGGGAAAGCATGTTTTCGAAAGAAGATACAGAGATCATCTCAGAAATGCGAGGCAATACCAAAGGTGGCTGAATAAACAGAACATTTACCGATGAGATTTGTTACGCATTTTATTTGCTTCTTTACAATCACATTATTCTTTATAGACACGTCTGAAGCGCAAAGGATTGCCAACGCAAGCATCAAAGTCAGTGAGATCGTTTTAGATGGGAAATTGAATGAAATAGACTGGGCAGCTGCGGAAGGGGCTACCGGTCTCACTCAATATTCACCCAATCCCGGTGACGCATCTTCACAGAAAACAGAAATAAGAATTCTGTACGATGATGAGGCGATTTATGTGGGCGCACAAATGTTCGATACTGCACCTGACTCCATATTGATGCAGTATTCACAAAGAGATGAAATTAAGAACTCTGACGAATTCGGAATACAATTGTCGCCCTACAATGACGGCATAAATGGCGTCTCTTTTGCGACAACACCCGCAGGAATCTTAGTTGACGTGAACATCTCTCCTACGGGACAAGATTTTAATTGGGATGCTGTTTGGGATGTAAGAACTGTCGTTGACGAAAACGGATGGACTGCGGAGTTTAAAATCCCATGGTCAGCTTTGAGGTTTTCGAAAATGGAGAAAGGGGAAGACGTCGTTTGGGGCATGAATTTTTACAGGAAAATAAGAAGATTGAGAGAGTTTTCTGTTTGGGAACCCATGGACCCCACAAGCACTGTTGAAGGAATGAGAGAAAATGGAGAGCTTCATGGGTTCCGTCAAATAACACCACCTCTGAGGATGACTCTGTTTCCATACGTCTCCGTTTACGGTGAGAATATGGAAGACGGCAAGTTGGGAACCAGGGTCAACGGAGGGATGGATTTAAAGGCGGGAATTGGAGACGCTTTCACATTAGACATGACGCTCATTCCAGATTTCGGTCAGGTTGTCGCGGACAATCTCGTGCTCAACTTAAGTGCTTTTGAAATTGAATTCCAGGACAATCGACCGTTTTTCACAGAAGGCACTGAACTCTTTAACAAGAGCGGAATGTTCTACAGTCGCAGAATAGGTGAAAATCTACAACTGATCAATGCCTCAAAGTTTTCTGGAAGAACCAAAGGGGGGTTAGGGATAGGCGTATTACAGGCTTTTGCGATTGATGGTGCAGCGCGTGACACGACTGACAACACGCCTGTGACCTCCTACTCTGTCGCTGTCTTAGACCAAACCCTACCCAACAACGGATACGTACACGGAATAAGCACCTTTGTCACGAATGACGGCATATCTGCCCACGTACAAGGGGTCGATTTCGAACTACGTAACACGCAGAATTCTCAAGCATTGTATGGCCAAGCCTCATTCAGCACCCAAGGTCACAAATGGGAACTTGGCACAGAAAAACTCTCCGGGAATTTTACCTATAACGTCTCTCATCTTGAAGAAAGTGAGTTTTATGACCCCAACGATTTGGGATATTTAGAAGCACCAAATGAAGTGGTGAATGCATTAAGTCTCGAATATAAAATCGTGGAACCTTTCGGGAGATTCCTTCGACTTTTCTCATCATTGGATATTGTTCATACGCAACTTTACGCACCCAGAACATTTACAAATCTCATGTTTTCAGGAAATTGTGGTGCCGTCACAAAAGGATTTCAATTTGCACGGGTGGGGTTTGCAGGATCTCCTATGAGAGGGGTTGATTTTTTTGAACCGCGCTTGGATGGGTATTCGTTTAATTTGCCTGCATGGGGCGAGGCCGATGTCATTATCTCTACGGATTACAGAAAGAAAATAGCCCTTGACCTAAGAATCGCACGAAGTGTTTCATATACTGAAGGCGTAGATTGGAATGGCGTTGATTTTAGAATAGAGCCCCGATTGAGAATAAATGACAAATTTTCCATGAGTTACATCTACAGCTATCAAGGTCAGTTTGGCGAACTTGGATTTGCCGATACAATTTCAAGCGGCATCATTCCCGAAACCAAAAGTCTCTTCGGAAAACGCAACAATAAGAGTGAAACCCACGTGTTGTCAGGGTCGTATATCTTGTCCAACAGATCGAGTATTGATCTCCGAGTAAGACACTACTGGAGCACGGTAGATTATCTTCAATTTTACACGCTTGGAACAGACTCTGAACTCTATGAAACTGAACTTGTCAATCTCGAACCTGACAACACCTCTGAGTATGATGTAAACTTCAATGCGTGGAGTGTCGACTTCGGATTCAGATGGCAATTTTCTCCAGGCAGCGAGCTGAGTATTGTTTGGAAAAACACCTTGCAATCTCGGGGCGACATGCTCCCTTCTGGATACGTAGAAAACTGGGAACAAATGCTTGAGGAGACATTCGTTAACTCATTATCTATAAGAGCATTGTACTACCTTGACTACAGTTCCGTCAAGCGCTCATTAAAAAAGTAAGTTACGGAAATGTGACGTTGCCAGACCATTCAGAAATGAGCCCGACTTCGTCCTGAGCTACGAACCTGACACCGTGCGTTCCTCCCGAAGTATGTTGTAAATCTGACGCGTGATACATGGCTGTTTTACGCTTCGGATCCCAATGAAACAGAACCCACTTACCATCAATAAATCCTTTGACTTGGGCCACCCCACTCAGGGCATCTTCTACGTGAAAAACCAAGTCACCATTTTCCATCATTGGAGACGCCGAATGCTTGGGCAAAACTCGCGGCGGAACGGTATCCTGAATGAGGTGAAACACACCCATTTTTGATGATGAAAACGCCAACTTTGTCCCGACACATTCGCAGACTTCCACCCCTACTCTTTTGCCTTTTTTATTGCGCCTTTCGGCCACCCAATAATCACATTCCCCAACGGGGCAATCTAGTGTCAATGTGAATGGTTTTGCCAGAGGCGAGTCAGCAGGGCCTACAGCCACGTCTTTCGATCCCATGACTGATAAAGAAGCAGTTTCTCTGCTGTAAAAAGAATATTTAGGCCAAACCACCGACATCCCTCCCACACTGAGTTCAGTGAGATTGTTGGGGCTTGCTGCAACACTCTTTTGAGAATTGTTATCCGCGGCATTCGTCCCAGGCGCCACTGATTCTTTGGAATTGATATGCCCATGAATTGAATAGGAAGATGTGGTCAGGTTACCATGCGCGTCCCAACACTTCACGTGAATAGATTTCGTTTCTCCCGCTGAAATCATGAGATTTTCAGAAGGCCTTTTCTGATAAATATCCAATCTGTTTCCCGGCAAAGGTGAGAATCTGTGAATCTGGGTTTTTGAAGATTTCCACTCGGGATAGTAAGCATGTGCATTCATATCCTTATTGACAGAAAAATCAAGCGTGTCGATGCAATACGATGAAAAAATGGCGCCATCTATTTCAACTTCAAGCTTATAAATACCGCACACATTTGAAGCGCCATCTAGC
>CAJXHE010000064.1 GCA_913051865.1 uncultured Flavobacteriales bacterium | reverse complement strand
CTCAATTAAGTGAAGGACGTTCCGAAGACTTTCAAAAGCATTTCTGTGGCACACACTTTTTTAATCCTCCGAGATACCTACAACTCCTTGAAATTATTCCAGGACCTAAAACAGAGCAGAGGGTCATTGACTTTTTCATGGGATATGGTGAAAGTATCCTCGGAAAGCAGTCAGTACTTTGCAAAGACACGCCTGCATTTATTGCAAATAGAGTTGGTGTTTTTGCAATTCAAGCTCTCTTCCATACTGTAGAAGACATGGGGCTTTCTGTTGACAAAGTCGACAAACTTACAGGACCCGCGATGGGAAGGCCTAAGAGTGCAACATTTAGAACGTGTGATGTTGTGGGTCTTGACACACTTGTGCATGTTGCAAATGGAGTCGCGTCAAATTGTCCTGATGACGAACGGTCTGAATCGTTTGCCATTCCCAAGTACGTTAAGCATTTGGTGGACAACAATTGGCTTGGAAGTAAATCTGGTCAAGGTTTTTATAAGAAGTCTAAAGACGATAAGGGCAAACGTAAAATACTGGTCCTTGACCTTAAAACGCTAGAATATCGAGAAAAGGAAAAGGTGAAATATGCAACTCTTGAAGCTGCAAAGCAAGTGGACGATTTAAAAGATCGGACAAAGTTACTTTTTAACGGAACAGATGAAGCGGGAGATTTCTATCGAAGAATATTCACCGATGTATTCTCATATGTGAGTTACAGGATTCCAGAAATTAGTGATGAAATTTACCGAATTGATGATGCCTTAAGAGCAGGGTTCGGATGGGAATTGGGCGCTTTCGAAAGTTGGGATGCAATCGGCATTCAAGCGGCTTCAGACATTGCGAAAGAACGTGGTCATCACGTTGCGGGTTGGGTGAATGACATGCTTGAAGCTGGTCATGATACCTTTTATAGAGTGACAGGTGGTGTGAGAGAATGTTACGACCCGACAAGTAAGACGTATAAAGTCATTCCTGGTCAAGAAGGGAGAATCAACCTTGAGTATGTTGACAATGTGGTTTGGTCAAACAGTGGGACAACCATTAAAGACATCGGTGATGGGATCCTCAATATTGAATTCCATACAAAGATGAATTCCATAGGCGCGGAAGTCCTACAGGGTTTAAATAAAGCCATCGATCTGGCAGAAGAAGGATACCGGGGATTGGTCGTGAGTAACAACGGCGCAAATTTCAGCGCAGGAGCAAATGTGGGGATGATTTTCATGCTTGCAGTGGAACAGGAATGGGAGGAACTTGATGCCGCTGTGAAATACTTCCAGGACACAATGATGAGAATGCGCTATTCGGGAATACCCGTTATCGCAGCACCTCACAACATGGCTTTGGGTGGTGGATGTGAACTTTGTCTTCATGCAGATAAAGTCATCGCACACGCTGAAACATATATGGGCCTTGTAGAGTTTGGCATAGGCGTCATTCCTGCAGGGGGAGGAACAAAGGAATTTGTATTGAGATTGTCAGACTCTTTAAAAGAAGGAGATATTCGGATTAATGCAATGAGAGAAAGCTTCCTGACAATCGGACAAGCAAAAGTGGCGACCTCTGCATACGAGGCATTTGAACTTGGATACCTTGTTGAAGGTCTGGATGAGGTTTGTGTCAATCGCAGAGACCTTGTTTCTAGGTCTAAGGCTGCGGCTATACAAATGGCTGACTCTGGCTACACAAGACCCATCGAACGCAAAGACATCACTGTTCTAGGCGCAGAAGGCATGGGAATCGTATATGCAGGAGCAAATGCAATGGCAGTTGGAAAGTATATCTCAGAACACGATAAACTGATCAGTGAAAAATTGGGAAGGGTGATGTGTGGAGGAGATTTGACTGCGAAGCAAGAAGTCAGCGAGCAATACTTATTAAGTCTTGAGCGCAGAGCATTTGTAGAACTCTGTACGGAACGTAAAACGTTAGAACGAATGCAGTCGCTTATTCAAAAAGGTAAAATACTACGTAACTAAAATATCATGGACGCATATATAATTGGAGGGTATCGGTCTCCTGTAGGAAGATCAGGGAAAGGCGTTTTTCGTTTTATGAGACCGGACGATCTCGGAGAACAAGTGATTCGTAAACTCATGTCCGACTTTCCTCAACTTGATAAGGAGAGAATAGATGATGTTATTGTTGGAAATGCAACGCCAGAAGCAGAGCAAGGACTGAATATCGGTCGGATGGTGTCGCTTATGGGACTGGACACTGAGAAAGTGCCTGGCATGACGATTAACAGGTATTGCGCATCTGGATTAGAATCAATCGCAATCGCTTCCGCAAAAATTCATGCGGGTATGTCTGACTGCATTATTGCAGGTGGAATTGAGACGATGTCACCGATTCCCTTTGGTGGTTGGAGATTGGTGCCAAATGCAAAAGTTGCCAAGAATAACCCTGAATGGTATTGGGGGATGGGGCTCACTGCAGAAGCTGTGGCGAGTGACTACAACATCAGTCGTGAAGACCAAGACGCGTTTGCCGTGGAAAGTCACATGCGTGCAGCAGCAGCGATTGACGCAGGTCGATTTGCAACTGGCATTGCGCCAATCACAGTAGAAGAAACATATTTAGATCAAAACGAAAGACCCGCTACAAGAAGCACAATCGTAGACACTGATGAAGGCGTTCGAAGGGGTACTTCACCCGAAGCGCTTGCAAAACTCAGAGCTGTATTTACTCAGGGGGGATCAGTCACCGCCGGAAACAGTTCTCAAACATCTGACGGGGCTGCATTCGTACTCATTGTGAGTGAGCGCATGCTTAAAGAATTAGATGTAGAACCTATCGCAAGACTTAAAGCATACCATGTGAGCGGGCTCGAACCTCGAGTGATGGGTATGGGTCCCATTCATGCTGTACCTAAAGCACTGGAGAGAGCAGGATTAAAGCCTGGAGATATCGATTTGTATGAATTAAACGAAGCTTTTGCTTCTCAAAGTGTTGCCGTTTCACGTGAGTTGGGACTTGATCCCACTCAGGTAAATGTCAATGGAGGAGCGATCGCATTGGGCCACCCTCTAGGTTGCACTGGATCGAAACTTACCATTCAACTGTTAGATGAATTAAGGCTAAGACAGGGAAAACACGGAATTGTAACAATGTGTGTCGGCACAGGACAAGGAGCTGCTGGCGTATTTGAACTTCTTAAATAAATGATCATGAACGACTTAAAGGAAAACAAAGCAATTACTGGCGGAGAATTTATCATACGTGACGTGAGTTGCGAGGAAATCTTTACTCCAGAAGATTGGACCGAGGAGCATCTGATGATGAAACAGACGGCGAAAGATTTTATTAATTCCAGGATTACTCCCAATCTTGATCCTATTGATAATCAAGAAGAAGGTCTTATGCCAAAGCTTCTGGAGGAGTCAGGGGAGCTGGGTCTGCTGAGTAGCTCCATACCTGAATCATTGGGAGGTTTGGGAATGGATTTCAAGAGTACAATGATTATTACTGAAGGCGTCGGTGGAGGCCACTCATTTGCAGTAAGTTTCAGTGCACATACTGGAATTGCAACGCTTCCTATTCTTTATTATGGGAATGAAGCCCAAAAACAGAAATATATCCCAGGCCTTGCGAGCGGAAAATTGAAAGGGTGTTATTGCCTCACTGAGCCCAGTTCTGGCTCAGATGCAAATAGCGCCAAGTCAAAAGCGATATTGAGTGAAGACGGAGCCCATTACATCCTAAACGGTCAGAAAATGTGGATTACGAACGCTGGCTTCGCAGATATTTTCATTGTATTCGCAAAAATTGAAGATGACGAAAATCTGACTGCGTTTATTCTAGAAAAAGACTATGCAGGCATCACGATGAATCCCGAAGAAAAAAAGATGGGAATTAAAGGGTCGAGTACAAGACAAGTGTTTTTCAATGACGTGAAAGTTCCTGTAGAAAATTTACTTTATGAAAGAGGCAAGGGCTTTAAAATTGCTGTTAACATCTTGAACATTGGGCGAATAAAGCTTGGTGGGGTTGTGATTGGGGCGTGTAAAGAAGGGATCGATTACTCGATACAATATGCAAACGAAAGAGAACAATTCGGGAGATCTATTTCAAAATATGGCGCTATTCGCCATAAAATTGGGGAGATGGTGATTCAAACATATGCCGCAGAAACAGCCGTGTATCGCGCGACTCAAAACATAGATGATGCTATTCAGGCTTTGGAAGCAGATGGTGTGGAGCACGGACAAGCAACACTGAAAGGAATCGCGTCATTCGCGCCCGAATGTGCAATGATGAAGGTGGTCTGTTCTGAAGTAGCAGATTACGTTGTAGATGAAGCCGTTCAGATCTTTGGCGGAATGGGCTACAGTGCAGAAACTCAAGTTGAAAGAGCGTATCGAGATGCGAGAATAAATAGGATTTTTGAGGGAACAAATGAAATCAACAGAATGCTTACTGTTGACATGATTCTGAAAAAAGCAATGAAAGGTGAGATGGATTTAATGGGGCCAGCCATGGAAGTGGCAAGCGAATTGACAGGGATTCCAGAATTTGGACCTCCACCCACTGACATCTTCGACCGTCATCACATCTACATCAAGAATTTTAAGAAATCAATACTCATGGTCGCAGGGTCGGCGGCACAAAAATTAATGATGACGCTTGCAAAGGAGCAAGAAATCCTTATGAATATTGCCGACATGATGAATTGGGCATACACTGCTGAATCATTGGTCCTGAGAGTACAGAAACTTCACAAAGCAAAAGGAGAAGAAGCAGCATCTGTTCCACTTGATATGATGCAAACGTATGTGTACAGTGTCGCAGATAAAATCAATATCGCAGGCAAAGAAGCGCTGAACGGATTTGCTGAAGGAGATGAACTTAAAATGATGATGCTCGGAATGAAGCGCTTTACAAAAGTGGAGCCATTCAATTGTAAAGAGGCTAGGCGGAGAGTCGCTGATACCTGTATCGCAAAAAATGAGTACTGCTTTTAAGATTTAAACAACACTATTTAATCGGACTGGAGGATTTCACTATTTCCAGTCCGATTTTTTTTTGTCTAAATAGGAACAAGAGGCGTGTAATAAGGTTTCAAAAAAAAGGCACCAAATAAGGAAAACCATGATAATTTTACAACATGGCAAAAAATAAAATCATCACCAAGAAGTCTGAGGCATTTCTAGAGACATATTTAAATAACCCTTCACCTACAGGATTTGAAGCTGAAGGTCAAAAATTATGGCTTAATTATTTAAAACCGTATATCGACGAACATTTTGTTGATACCTATGGAACCGCTGTAGGAATAATAAATCCAAAGGCAAAGTACAAGGTTGTGATTGAAGCGCATGCCGACGAAATCAGTTGGTTCGTTCATTACATTACACCTAAAGGCTTCATTTACTTGCGAAGAAATGGAGGAAGTGACCATCAGATCGCGCCGTCAAAGAGAGTCATCATCCATACTGACAAAGGTCCTGTAACTGGATTGTTTGGATGGCCGGCAATACACACAAGAACCGCGGCAAAGGAAGAAACGCCAAAGGTCAAGAATATCTTTTTAGATGTTGGCGCAAAAGACGCAAAAGAGGTCGAGAAGATGGGAATTCATGTGGGTTGTGTTGTGACCTATCCAGATAAGTTTATGGTTTTGAATAAGAATTGGTATGTTGGGCGAGCGTTAGATAACAGAGCGGGTGGCTTCATGATTGCAGAAGTGGCGAGAATGCTGAAAGAGAATAAAGTAACGTTGCCCTTTGGTTTATATATCACAAATTCAGTCCAAGAAGAGATCGGATTACGTGGCGCACAAATGATCGCTGAACGCATCAAACCCGATGTCGCTATCGTCACAGATGTTTGCCATTGTACCCAAACACCCATGGTCAATAAGATTGAGCAAGGCGACATCACAGCAGGGAAAGGGCCAGCAGTGACGTACGGACCAGCTGTTCAAAACAATCTGTTAAAACGCATTATTGACACTGCAAAAGAAAACAAGATTGACTTCCAGAGAATGGCTGCTTCAAGGTCTACAGGAACGGACACTGATGCATTTGCATATTCTAATTGTGGTGTGCCTAGTGCACTGATATCTCTGCCTCTGAGATATATGCATACAACAGTAGAAATGGTTCACAAAGATGACATTGAAGGGTGTATCAAACTTATCTATGAAACCCTGCTGAAAATCAAAACTGGGGAAGATTTCAAATACCTATAAATCGTATTTAAGCTTTATAAATACTAAGCTTCTTGTTTGATGAGTTGCTGGAGTAGATATACATCCAGTGGCTTTTCAAGCAATGCGATCACAGAAGGGTCAGCATCGACTAAATCCAGTTGTTTGCGATCTATGGATGCGCTGAGTACATAGATTAAACATTTATTTTGAACCTGATCGGGGAGCTCTCTGAATATTTTTAGCCACTGCATTCCATCAATATCTGGCATAGATAAATCGAGCAAAATAAGTCGTGGTGACGTCCAAGTAACCCCTAGCTCTTTAACATATTCCAAAGATTTACGCGGTGAAGTATAAACCTCAATATCGTCCGAGATTCGGGCTAATTTGAGCAACTTCTTATTGACAGCATTGTCAATTTCACTGTCATCGATTAGAATTACATGCATAGGATATGAAATCTAGACCGCAAGATACAACGCATAAAGACAATAGAACTCGTTTGAAACTCAAAACCACTTAAGTGGGAACTTGGAGCAACGAGATTGCACCGTTGATCGTTTCTATATAGCTGTCCTTTTTATCATCTGTTAAATCGTTAGAGGATTTAATTTCTATAATTAAGGACTCGAGTTTATCTTGAGCAGAATACAATCTTTTACTATAATCAGAAGCCTGCATATCTTGGGCCGTTCTGAATTGGTATAAATTACTCGCTTCTTCGACAAGACGTTTTAACTCAGCTTCATTCCATGGCTTACTGATATACTTGTAGATCTGCCCCTTGTTAATCGCATCTATTACAGCATCTATGTCAGCATGTCCCGTTAATAGCATACGCACAGGATTGGGGTGATCTGGCATAATGAGTTCAAAAAACTCTACGCCACTTAGTGTGGGCATTTTTTGGTCTGATATAACAACTTCAATGGGATTTTCCACTAATATTCTTACAGCCTCAGAAGGTTCCGTTGTCACGAAAACTTTAAAATCCCTGCGAAAGGCAGCTCTGAATGAAGTTAGATTATGCTCCTCATCATCGATATATAAAACATTTATCATAATGGGAAGCTAAGAAGAAAGGTCGTCCCTTTACCTATTTCAGATGTAATTTCTATGGTCGCATTATGATCATCAAGAATACCCTTGACAATACTAAGCCCAAGCCCAGTTCCTTTCCCCACTTCTTTCGTTGTGAAGAATGGATTGAATATTTGTGACATTTTTTGTTCTGACATCCCAACACCATTGTCTGTAATGTCAACTTGAATAAACTGTTTTCCCGCATCATTCACCAAACGTGTTCTGACTCTAACTTCTCTTTCAGAACGGTTGAGCTGCGTTTCCATAGTCGCTTGGGCTGCATTCGTAATGATATTCATGAAAACCTGATTTAATTTTCCAGGCTGACAGTTAATATTGGGTAGGTTTTCTGAAAACTCCATTAAAACATCTGCCTCGTCCTTCAGGTTGCTCCTCAAAATGATCAAGGTAGAGGTTAACAGTTCATTGATATTTGCATCAGAAGACTGATTTCCATCCATCCTTGAAAAGATTCTTAAACCGCTAACAATCTCAGCAGTTCTTTCTGCGCCATCTTTTACACCAGCCAAAAGCTCATCAATCTCCTTGAGTGTGAATACAATATCTAAGTCCTTCATTCTTTGAATAACAACTTCGACGTTATCAGACAGTTTGTCACTCAACGGTTGAAGACCAGCAACAGACTCGATGACTTCTTTAAGATCGGCGAAATCTCTTTTAAGAGATTGTGTACTGGAGGTCACAAAATTAATTGGGTTATTTAATTCATGTGCTATGCCCGCTGTTAACTGTCCCAAAGACGCCAACTTTTCAGATTGAATTAACTGCTGTTGCGCAGATTTAAGATCCTCAAGTGTTTCTGCCAATGATTCATTCATTTCTGTTAACTCAGAGGTTCTCTCAGTCACATTCCTTTCGAGTTCAATGTTTTGTTCTCTTTGAATCTTTTCATTTAAAAGAGAAGTATTGAGTTCCTTTTCTTTTGCCTTCTGCCTGTCCTTCTTAAGTTGATTAATCCTTGACCCTAGAGCCAACGAAAGAACCACCAATTCTATCGCACTGCCTATCGGAAGGGCGTATAGAGTGGCTTCGTTATAGGGAATTAATCCGAAATCTTTCAAGACAAATACTGTAACAGCAGTAATGAAAACCAACCATCCAACTAAAAAATATGCTGCGGACTCATCCCCACTTCTCCAGACTTTAATTGAGACAGGGACAAGTAAAACAATAGACAAAGCTGACACGTTAATCATATCATATGATGTATTAAAATATCCTGAAATCAGCAGTAATGTTGCAAACACATAAGGGATATATAACCAGCCAAAAATTTTATGATAAAGGGGAGCTTTGGACTTTAAGTGTAAAAAATTCCGGACGAAAAGAATGGAAAAAACTCCACTCAAAATACCGAATATGTGCGTTATTCTAAGCGCTAACCAAGGGGAAGTGATTAATTCAAAAACCCGATCATATCCATTGAGCACGAGTTGTGCCCCTCCTACAGCAATAATAAACAAAACATACTGTAAATAATTGTTGTCTTTGACACTGAAATATAGAAATAGATTATAAATCAGAAGGGAAATAACGACGCCGAAATAGATCGCAAAAAACACATCGCGATAATGACCGTCTGTCAAAAGTTTACGCGTACCCTCAACACGTACTGGCAATAAAATCTGCTTACCACTCCAGGCGCGGATATAGCAAGTGAGTTTCAAACAGTCCTCAACAGGGATAGGAAAAGATGGGTAATTCCCCAATTGTTGATCACGTGAAGATCTGTGAATAGTCGCGCCTGCGGAACGCTTTGATTTCACGACGCCATCACATACCATAAAGACTTGCAGTGAATCAATCGTAGCGTAAGCAATTTCCACACTCAGACCAGCATCAGTGACAGGATCTAAATCCAACCTTGCCCATACCCAATTACTTGAATTCCCGAGGTTTGGAACATCCATCTCCGATCTCACCCAGGTCTCCTGGAGTAAATCAATTGGAGATTGTACATCTGCATTACTCGCCGTAGTAGATAAAATCTCGAGGCGAGAACCGAGATATTTTTGGGCAACAGAAGACGATTGAAAAGAAAAGCACAACACAACAATAAATAAAAACGAAAGCCTAGAAATGGCTTTACAATTTATCATATCGAAAAGTTAAAGATGACCTTTAGTTTTCCTTTGGGACCTTCAAAATGCATCACGTGTCCGATAGGAGCCTCCCAAATTCCTTCCATAAATACCTTCACCTCTGGGACAGATTTTGGGAGATCATCAGGGAAAATAAAATGTTCTATACTTGCCCGTAATTTTTCAGTAGGATATTTAAAATACCCGTCATCGCCAAATTCATCATGAATTTTCCAACCCATCCTGTCTCGCATTTTTCGAGTGACTGGAGATGTCAGTGCAAGAAGGTTTCTTAAATCCAACATCGACATAGAAGCCATCGCAGACTGAACCATCCACTCAACACCCAATCCCATCCCTGCCAATTCAATTGAATTCCACATGCCATTTAGTTCAATCGTTCCTTCTGGAATAATTGACTTCAACCAAGGCGAAATGTTTTCATCCATCTCCCCTACTGCTTTGTAGAGTGGGAAACCTTCAGGCTCAGAGCCAGATTGCAATCTTGTACCTGCAAGCACACGTTCACCATCCGCAGACATTGCAGCGATGAGAATAACATCATCTCTTCCAATCCAATCAGAATTAAATGACGATATTTTATTGATACCATAGGCTTTTAAAACCCGTTTATGCCCTTCCACCATCTTGTGAGAAAGCGCAAGGTCTTCAGAAGACCTAAGCACCCGTAAGTGAACTTCGCTAACACTTTTCGCTAGCTTAAGCTTTTCGGCGCTAGTTCTTGACAGAGAGCTGCTCATCTATTTCAAGGTATAATCGTGAATCAGGGATATCTTCTCCAAGCAGTAATCTGCGCGCAGCCTCAGCTGCGAAAGCACTACCTGAAGCGACATCAGAATATAATTGTGGCCAACCGACAAGTTCAGTACCCATTTTTGCCAAACTCAATTGGCCACGCTCAGAAGCGGTTGAAAAGTCAATGAATAAATTTAATGTTTCTGTATCCCAGTGAGATCTTTTTCTCAGTGAAGTCATCATGTCTAAATCAATCCGACCATGAAGAAAACCATCTGTAAAATCCAGGATATCATATCTCTCAATATCAAGCATCCCCCTGTCGCTTGTATCCATGATGACAGGGATTTTTCTTTCCAAGGCTTCAAGTCGAATCATCGCCTTTGCAGCAAGTCCATCACAGGCATCAATCACAACGTCGCATTGATTCATAAAGCTGTCAATATTTTCTTCCTGAACACCATCAGGGAAAACCTCAACATTTACATATGGATCTGTTTCCGCAATTGTACGCGCTGCAATAAGCCACTTGGGAAGACCCAATTCAAAAACGCCTGCTCTAATCCGATTTAAATTTGAAAGTTCCAAATCATCAAAGTCGGCAATTCTAATTGTCCCCGCTGACCTTTCCATTGCGATAGTCACCGCTGCTGAGTGACCAACAGAAAGTCCGACTATCCCCACTGTTTTTTGACTCAGAATCTCCTGCTCTTGCTTTGTGATTCTATCTCGGTTGCGATTTGTCCTTACTTCGACAAACGACTTCGGTGGCAGTAACCTTACAGCACAACCGTTCCATGGGAACACCACCCAGCGGCCATATGTATCCCAGTTCTTTTTTCCAATGATTCCGCTTATCGCCTTTGTAAGACCTAAAGGGTTGTCTTTAAGAGATGGATTTCGAATGATGGCCAATTCAACAACCTGACTTTCTAAAGTATCAATCTCAGAATGAATAAGTCCTTTGGATTTTAACGTAGCAAAACGTATACGACCTTCTTCAGATGAGGGGTCTATCACCTCAGCTTTCCATAGCTGAATATTGTGAAGAGGTGTCGTAGGTAGCATACTGCAAAATCGCAAAACGAAGGCCTGTTAACACATAGACTCATTGGAGTTTTAAACAACAAAACAAGGATAGTATCGTGATTTATAAGTCGTAATAAACTTTTATATGTCCCCTTGCTAGCGCATTTGCCCAGTTTCTAAAAGCGACAAATCCTGCTTCAGATTCAGGAGAAATGACTTGCTTTTTCATTCTTAACATCAACCATCCATACAGCCCTATAAGCAACTGTTCCACAGGATGAACCGCGTCATCATTCTGCTTTACACTTAACTCTTTCAGAAAAGGCTTGGCTGTCTCAAATGCTTCTTTGTACCTTAAATCATCAACCGTTCCAAGAAGCATTTCGTGAAGATGCGCCAACTCGACCAATGGCTCACTCACTTTGGTGATGTGACCCGACGCTTCCTTTCCCTCTAGCCGCATAGATTGCGCCATTCCCACAATCCATTCTTTTTCTTTTTCAGGATCCGTATCCTCCCGCATTGAAGTTTCTTCCGACCAACCCTCTAGAATGTCTGGATTAAATTTAGCGGCACGAATAAGGTCTTCAATTTGCCACAAAAACAAAATATACTCAACAATGTGCTCCTTCTTTTTTGTGTCAGAGAGAATCATAATATATTTATTTAGGGTCGTTTAAAGCTTCCAGGACCTCGATTGTTATATCACGTGAATCTGTCCCATAAAGAACACCTTCACCACTCAGCCCCCAATTTAAAACCAAATCAATTCCTTGATCTTGAGAAAATGTACGGAGGGTTTCTGTGAGATGTTCGGCAATCGTGGCCGGTTTAGGCGAAAATTGCAAATATGTAAGCGCAGAAAGCCAAACTCCAATCAATACCAACAGTCCTTTATTGTTCATTTAATTTCTGT
>CAJXHE010000063.1 GCA_913051865.1 uncultured Flavobacteriales bacterium | reverse complement strand
ACTATGGCTAAGAAAGTAGTAGCGTCGCTCCAGACTGGTGGAGGAAAGCAACACACGAAAGTGATTAAAATGGTTCGCAGTGAGAAATCTGGTGCGTATTCATTTGTCGAGCAAGTCGTTCACAACGATAACGTAAAGGCTTTCTTCGAGAAGTAACCTAAGAAAACTAATGCGATGGCAATCGCCATGCTTTACTGATTTTGGCTGGCTCTTCTTTGAGTCAGCCTTTTTTTTTTTGATATAGACTAACATGAGTTTTTTTAAACGCATTTTTGGGAAAAACAAAGCTCAATCTGAAGAACAGGTTGAGGAAAAAGCATCCTTAAATTCTGGGCTCGAAAAGTCCAAAAAGGGTGTGATCAGCAGGATTGCACGTGTATTTAGTGGTCGTCGGAAAATTGACGAGACGTTGTTGGATGATTTAGAGGAAGCGCTCATGATGTCAGATGTGGGCGTTGAGACCACAGAACGAATCATAGAGCGATTGAGAAAGCGTGCTGTTTGGGAGGCCTATTTGGACCAGTCAGAGCTTATGAATATGCTGAGAGAAGAGATCGCGCATCTGTTAGTTGGTGAAGACTTGGGCGAGGTGCTCACAACGCATTCCGAATTCTCGATAGACAAGCTAGACTCTGGAGAGGGGCCAGCAGTCATTTTAGTGGTCGGTGTAAATGGCGTGGGAAAGACCACAAGTATTGGTAAGCTGGCACATCGGTATAAACAAGACGGTAAAAAGGTCATGCTAGGCGCTGCCGATACGTTTCGGGCTGCAGCTGTTGATCAATTGATTATTTGGGGCAAACGTGTAGGGGTGCCAGTTGTCTCCCAAGGGATGGGTGCAGACCCTGCTGCAGTAGCTTATGATACGCTGGAATCTGCAAAAGCTCAGAACATGGATGTTGTGATTATTGATACAGCTGGCCGTCTACATAACAAGGTGGGACTTATGTCAGAGCTCACAAAGATTAAGCGGGTAATGGATAAGATCGTTCCCGGTGCCCCTCATGAAGTGTGGCTTGTTTTGGATGGCTCTACAGGCCAAAATGCACTTGTTCAAGCCACCCAGTTTTCTCATGCAACAGATATTACAGGCCTTATTTTGACGAAACTAGATGGTACTGCAAAAGGTGGAGCTGTTCTTGCTGTATGTGATCAGGTTAAGATTCCTGTACACTACATCGGAGTCGGAGAAAAGATGGGAGATTTGCAGAACTTTAATACATTAGAATTCATTGATTCCTTATTGCCTGAATCTTTAAACGAGAATTAACCACACAAGTTAAAATGAGAGCGAGGTCATCAAATCCGAGAAAAGTAAACGTTGTAACCTTAGGTTGCGCAAAGAATATGTTCGATTCTGAGCAACTCATGACGCAACTTAAAGCGAATGATTTTGAGGTGGAGCACGAAGCAAGTAAAGATGATTTCGGTATCGTAGTGATCAACACTTGTGGGTTTATTGAGTCAGCAAAGCAGGAGAGCATCGACATGATTTTGCGTTTTGCGGATGCAAAAAAAGAAGGTTCAGTAGAAAAAGTATATGTGACAGGGTGTTTGTCTCAACGATATGCAGACGAGCTGGAAGATGGTATTCCAGAGGTTGATGCTTGGTTCGGCACACGAGACCTTCCGCGTCTTTTAAAAACCCTTCGTGCAGATTACAAGAAGGAGCTCGTTGGAGAACGCTTGCTGACAACACCTGCACACTATGCCTATTTGAAAATAGCGGAGGGATGTGATCGTCCTTGCGCTTTTTGTGCCATACCGCTCATGCGAGGAAAGCACGTCTCTACGCCCATCGAAGATCTTGTCAAGGCTGCTGAGGGACTTGCCGCCCAAGGTGTACGTGAATTAATACTGATTGCACAAGACTTGACTTACTACGGCCTTGATATCTATAAGAAAAGACGTTTGGCGGACTTAATCAGTGCATTGGATCAAGTGGAAGGCATTGAATGGATCAGACTTCACTATGCTTTTCCGTCTGGATTTCCGATGGATGTGCTTAGTGTCATTGCGGCGTCAGACAAAGTGTGCAATTATTTAGATATGCCGCTCCAGCACGCCAGCGATTCCATTTTGAAATCGATGCGTCGTGGAATTACTCAGGAGAAAACAGAAAAGTTGCTTTCTGATATTCGAGAAACAGTGCCAGATATTGCCATTCGAACAACACTCATTGTTGGGTTTCCAGGAGAAACAGAAGAAGATCATGCAAACCTTTTAGATTGGGTTGAACGTATGAAATTTGAGCGGCTGGGATGTTTTACGTATTCTCATGAAGAAAACACCCATGCGTATCAATTAGAAGACGATGTGCCTGAGGAGGTCAAAAAGAAGCGGGTTGAAGAAGTGATGGATCTCCAAGCTGGAATATCAGAAGCATTGAATCTGCGTTATCTGGGCAATGAATTTAAGGTCATCATCGACCGGTGTGAAGGGGGATTTTGGCTTGGGCGGACCGAGTTTGATTCGCCAGATGTAGATAATGAAGTGAGAATTCCCGTGTCAGATGATCTTCATTTGAGAATCGGCGATTTCGTTCAAGTTAAAATTACGGGCGCAACCTCTTTCGATTTAGATGGAGAAATTGTGGGCTAAGCACATGTCAGGTCAACTCACATATCCAGTCATGGAAGTCTTTCCGACCCTGCAAGGAGAGGGAAGATATACAGGCTCTCCAGCTTATTTCATCAGGCTTGCTGGTTGTGATGTGGGGTGCTCATGGTGCGATGTCAAGGAAAGTTGGCCGGCCGGAGAGCATCCACATGTCACCGTTGATGAACTCGTTTCGGGCGCCAAAAACAGCGGCTTGCCGATGGTCGTGGTGACAGGGGGAGAGCCTTGTATGTATGATCTGAATTCATTAACCGCTGCGCTGAGGAAAGAAGGTTTGAAAATTCACCTTGAAACATCAGGAGCGCATCCAATTAGTGGAGATTTTGATTGGATCACATTGTCACCAAAAAAATTCAAAGCCTGCCTTCCAGAAAGCTATTTACGTGCCCATGAATTAAAGGTTGTGGTCGTTAACAATCACGACCTCACTTGGGCGAGATCGCAAGCCCTGAATGTTAAAGAAGACACGCTGCTTTATTTACAGCCTGAATGGGATAGGAAGGACAAAGTGCATGCGCTGCTTATGGCGTTTTTAGGCACTGAAGAGGGCAGTGTTTGGTCTTTAAGTACTCAGACTCACAAGTATTTAGGGATACCTTAACGCGCACATCGGGCTAGTATCTGACCACTTCAGAGGGTGGGGAGAGTTGAAACAGTTCAACAAACTCACGTGCGTCAACGACCGTGCGTTCGGAGTCAATGGCAAAAGCATTGTAATATTTTCCGTTTCTGCGAAAGTCTTTGTCTGTCAATATCTCTATTGACGTTGCAATGATTCTGTAGGAGATGTTGCTGTATGTGATTGTCGCCTCAAGAGGCATGCTGCTTCCAGGCCAGCCATTTGGTGCAGCACCAAGGGAAGGGGCGCACCAGTTATTTACGCCGCACGGTGTGCACTGGACGCCAGCAAGTTCTTTCAGTCCGGTGTTTGCGACACGTTCAGATGGAGGTGGACTTTCTTGCATCACCTTCGGCAAAGGGCCAGTTAAAGCGACTTCTGTGCCGAAAAACGTAAACTGATTCACAGACCCTAAAAGTGGACCAAGCAACAGGAAAGATTGTGTTTTTCCAGACTCAGATTTTTCGATTATTTTAAATTGGCCTCCATGAGAAATTACATCTAAGTCTGCAGGGGCAAAGCCAAATTCTTCTGAAGGTGAGCAAGAATAGATGATATGGGAAGAAGGTGTTTGGGCTGAGAAAGCTCCCCAAATGAATAATGAAAGTACGAGAAATACGGTGTTCAGTGTGTTCATGTGCATTTAGTAATCAAGCAGTGTGCCAAGTGCGGCAGACACTTTCTCGGCATTGGGTAAAACGTGTTGCTCCATACTTTCATTCAGAGGTATCGCAGGGAGTTCAACACTTCCTATTACTTGTGGGGCCGCGTCTAAATCTTCAAAACATTCCTTCGCAATGCGTCCGCTTAAAGCCTGAGCGAAGCTATTTGCAACAGGTTCTTCAGTGAGGACGAGACATCGGCTTGTGCGTTTGATGCTCGATGCAACAGTGGCAAAATCAAGCGGGACTAACGTTCTCAGATCGATGATTTCAATGGCGCCGGGGAAATTTGCGGATGCTTCCAGCGCCCAATATACGCCGCGGCCATAGGTGATGATTGAACATGAGATTTCATTTGTGGCGTTTTGAACAACTCTCGCTTGACCGAGTGGAATAATGTAATCTTCGTCAGGCTCAATGCATTTTGCAGCTTCTGTTCCAGGTATTTTCGACCAGTATAGACCTTTGTGTTCAAGGACTACCACAGGGTTTGGGTCGTAAAATGCGGCTTTCAATAAGCCTTTAAGGTCTGCGCCGTTTGAAGGGTAGGCCACCTTGATGCCGCGAATGTTTGTGAGCACAGATTCTATAGACGAGCTGTGATACGGCCCCCCAGACCCATACGCGCCGATCGGGACCCGAATGAGAGAATGCACAGGCCATTTTCCGTTAGATAGAAAGTAAGAACGCGAGAGTTCTGAAAACAATTGGTTCAGTCCAGGCCACAGATAATCGGCAAATTGAACCTCTACAATGGGCTTAAGTCCAGTACATGACATCCCTACGGTCGAACCTATAATGAATGCTTCTTGAATGGGGGTGTTGAAAACCCTGTCGTCTCCGAATTTAGTGCCCAGGGTTGCCGCTTCTCTGAAAACACCGCCCAGACGTTTACCGACGTCTTGTCCGTAGAGCAAAGATTCAGGATGTTTCGTCATGATCTCCTGCATGGCGTGGAGCGCACAATCGACCATCAAAGTGATCTCGGCACCTTTCGGAGTTCTGTTTCCCAGCTCTTCGGTCACGTCTGTCGGCGCAAATCTGTGATTCAGGAGGTCTTCAAAGACAGGTTCTTCGGCATGACGAGCGCGATCAAACGCTTCGTTGACATCTCCATCAATTTCGGCTTTAATGAGCGCAAGTGATGTTGTGTCTAAAATATTTGCATCTGTTAAATACTTTTCTATGCGTGGGAGAGGATCTCGTTTCTTTGCGTCGTCCAAATCATCCCTGTAAAACTCACGACGTACGCCTGATGTATGGTGGCCCAGAAGGGGTACAGTCGCATGAATGAGGAAAGGGCGCCGTTCTTCACGCACAAGGTTGATTACCTCCTCCATCAGCGCGAGGCAAGCAGGAAGGTCCGTGCCATCAACTTTGCGAACTTCAATCGGTGGGTATCCCGCAGCCATCGTCGTGGCGTCTCCAAATCTAATTTCTCTCGCATGCGCTGAGATGTCCCATTCGTTATCCTGTACAAGCCAAACAATGGGTAGCTTCTTGAGTGCCGTCATATAGAGCGCTTCGCCAACTTCACCCTCCGTCATCGCGGCATCACCTATCGAGCACATGACGACTGGCGCCTCTCCCTTCGCCCATGTGTCAAGACCTTGTTCTTCGCGGTACTGCAGTCCCATTGCCACCCCTGCAGCGGGTATCGCTTGCATCCCTGTTGCAGAGCTTTGATGCGGTATTTTCGGGAGGTCGGGACGGTTTAAAGAAGGGTGAGCATAATAGGTTCTTCCGCCAGAAAAGGGGTCGTCACGTTTGGCAAAAAGTTGCAACATGAGCTCCTCGGGGGTGATACCCATCGCCAGAAGCATGCTGTCATCACGGTAGTAGCAACTCAGCCAATCCTGTTTTTTAAGGAGAGACCCTGCCGCTACCTGTATGGCTTCGTGGCCATTTGAGCACGCGTGAACGTATTTGGATGTGAGCTTTGCATGTTCCTCATACAGATCAGACATGCATCTGGCAGTCCGCATCTTACGGTATGCTGAGATGAGTCTGTCTGTTGATATTGTAGTGGATGAGTGTTGGGACATCGAAACAAAGGTACGTTACCTTCGAAGCATGAGTGAAGCGTTGCAAATCGAATTTCAAAAGTGGGAGGGTACTGGCAATACCTTTGTGATTATTGATGGGTTTAAATACGCCGGGTTTGATTTGCAATCACTTGACAGTAAAGTGATTAATAGGATTTGCGAACAAGAAAACACAGATGGTGTTATCGTATTAGAAGCCTCGGAATTGCCCCATGTAGATCTCAAATGTGATTATAGAAACGCAGATGGCTCTCGATCGTTTTGTGGAAATGGGACCCGCGCTTCGTTTTTGTACGCAAAAATGCAGGGTTGGGTCGTTGATGAAGCCATATTTGAGGCCTGTGACGGACTTCATAAAGTCAAATTAAATAAGGATTTAGATTTGCCGAGTGTAAAATTTATGCCCCTGAGTTGTCCGCTCGACATTGATGATGATGACTTCAGAGGGGATTTCTTTATCGATACCGGCTCACCTCATCACGTCCATGTTGTCCATGACACACAGACGCTAGATGAATTTAACATTGACGCTTTTGGACGACGGGTGAGGTATCACCCGCGTTATGCACCTGATGGGACGAATGTCAATGTGTTGTGTGACCTGGGAGAAGAACTTTTATTGCGCACCTATGAAAGAGGGGTGGAAGGTGAAACCAAAGCGTGTGGCACTGGTGCAGTTGCAGCGGCGTTGGTTCATTTCACCTTGCATGGTGGCGAAACACAGCGCAAAGTAAAGATGCCCGGAGGAGACTTGATTGTGCGGTTTGAACCATCAAAAGAGGGTGGGGGTTACAATGGCGTTTGGCTGAGCGGAAAGGCAAGCGAAATGGTCAGAGGAATTCTAAAGGTAGTGACCGTGTTTCTTTTGATGTTGGGGCAGTTCCCGTTTTCAAGTCATGCACAGTGGTATGATAACCTGAGTGATGAAGCGACTGTGAGTGTCATTACATTAAGTCCTGGACAGGATACATATGCTGCGTTTGGTCATACAGCGATTAGAATTTACGACCCACTGGAAGTCCCTGTGGTGGACTGGGTATTTAATTATGGAACGTTTTCATTTGATGACGGATTCTATTTGAACTTTATGCGGGGAAGACTGAATTATAAGCTGACTGCGGCCCCTTTTTATCTGTTTAAAAGTGCGTATGTCGACTCTGGACGTGGCATGTTTGAACAGCGTCTTAACTTGAATGCCAGCGAAGTGAGAGATGTCGCCGGGTATTTGTCTTGGAATCTTCAGGAAGAAAATGCGGTATACAGATATGAGTTCTTTAGAGACAATTGTGCGTCTCGTGTTATCGTGGTGCTGGAGGCTGCTTTGGGCGACAAACTTAAGACACACTGTCAAGCTGATGGAAGAACCTTTAGAGATGGACTTAGGCCCTATATCGAAGGTTCACCATGGACTTCTCTAGGTATGGATTTCATATTGGGTCCCAGAGCGGATGCGATCATGACGGAGTGTGGTGCCTCTTTTATCCCTGATGATTTGGCTGAAGCGTTAAAGAGAATGACGGTGAATGATGTCCCTCTGACAAGTGAAAATGACTGGGAGGACCATTTTATTGTTGAGGGCATGTGGTTTTCGGGGCTGCCAGCGGGCGATACAAAACGTCATTTCCCACTTTTTGTAACTCTTTTTTTCTTGGCACTCATTGGTTCTTTGAGAATTATGAAGGCAATGAAAGAAGCCAAATCAAACCATTCAAGTCACAGCATTTACAATGTGGTTCGGTTTTTTATTGCAGGCATTGCAACAACGCTGGGGATTCTGCTTTTGTTGATGTGGATGCTTACAGATCATTCCGATACTTGGGGGAACTACAATCTCCTTTGGACCTTGCCCGCCTTTGTGGTTTTTCTTCCGCAAAGTTTTAAATTTAAGCGGAAGGCAATTGCTGCCGCAGCCACTGTTATCGCTGCGTATTTGATGCTGAGTCCATGGCTGCTACCCCAATTTACTTCTCTTTCTTTGTGGTGTGGCGCACTCGCCGTATTTTTGACAGTAGCCCCCTTGCGATATTTACACGTGCGTACACGTTTTTAAACTCTTTGAACAATGTCAGGAAAAATCAAAATAGCGTTTGTCTCCTTCATCTTGCTTACTGCGCTTTACAGCTGTAAGGATAGGGAGGCTTTGAGCTGGGAGTCAGAGATCTTTCTCCCCCTTGTGGACGACAATGTGACGTGGTCTTCATTTGTACCAGATTCATTGCTTGTCCTAGGTGAGGGTGGCGAGCCAGCACGGCTTGTCTACAAAGGCCCGTTTGAGGCCTTTAGTGCTAACGATATTCCGGTACTTCCGGACACCACTTTGTTGAACACTTTTTCAATGGGAAATCTCCTTACAGTTGAGATTCCTGCGCCTGAAGATATTCCTTTTATGGAAATAACAAGTGAAATGCAGATTACCAATTTGAGCGAGAATTCTGGTATGTATTTGCGCGAACTCATACTAAGTGAAGGCACGATGAAATTCTCCGTTGAGAGCACCGTAGATGGGATTCTTAATTTAAGTTACGCACTGACAAGCATGACGATAGGTGGAGAGATTGTAGAAATTGAGTTTAACGTTCCGCCTGCAGTGGGCGGAGTGAATGGCGTGTCAACGGTAGATATTGATTTAACTGGTGCGGTGTTTGATATGACAGGAGAAGATGGGAGTTCTTATAACAGCATTTCTTCATTCTTTACAGCCATGAATTCACCTCTCAATGAAGATGGATTTTTCATTTCAAATTTGGACAGTCTCACCGTAAAGCTAGAGATGCAAGACATGAAGATTGAGAAGGCCAAAGGATACTTTGGAGATGTCGAGTTAGACTTCGGTACTGAAGTCACCCTGATCGATACGGTCCCCGTGCCTAACCCTATACTAGACCTTGAGGGTGCGGTGTCTAAATTACGTATAGAGAATACGATAGGTGCAGATTTAAGGTTGAATTTTGACACCCTTTTGGTGGATGGGCAGTCTGTGATTCACCCGACATTATATGGCGCTCACGATATCCCAAGGGCACAATGGATCGATGGAAACCTTATTGACTTCACCACTTTAGAAATTGATTTGGGTGAGTCGGGGTCAAATATATTTGACCTCATGGAGAACTTTCCAGAGAAGTTCAGGATGGCTGGAAGTGCTCAGGTTAATCCGTATGGCGATATTTCTTTCGGCAATGATTATGCCGACACGGATTATATTCCTGAACTCGAACTAGAAATTGAAATCCCCTTTCGCATGGGGTTAGATGGTGTTGTTTTAGAGGAGGTATATACATTGGATCCTATGGAATTCCCTAAGTTTGATGGTCGACTTTTAATAGATTTGACCAGCACCTTCCCGGTAGAAGTCATTGCGGACGTTGACTATGTCGTGAACGATACAACCGGGACTGTTGTTTCTGTGAATACACTCCTTGAAGCAGGAAGTAGTTTTCCAGAAATGCCTGCACATGCTTTGTTAATTGTCCCAGTGAATCAAGCTGTAATCGAGCCAGGCGGCAATGTGTATGTGAATCTCACTGTAAGAACTGATGGCGCCCAAATCTTTACCGGCTATGAAAACATTCGTGTTCAAGTGAGAATTGAAGGGACTCAATTAATCGAAGTAGAGTAATGATGACATTTCAAACCAAAGCCTCTGTTTTCATCGTGAGCCTAATGTTCACATCCTCTATCGCGTTCGCTGCCTCTTTGAATCCAAATGATTCAACGAAAGTTAAGCGTAGTGGTGATGCATCTTTTTCAATTTGGGCGAACCAAAGCGGCAACGTGTTGTCCACAGGATTTATAAGTTCAATGGCACGTGGTGGATTTATAGGCCATGATATTCTTGACCCAGTCCTAGAAGCTCATGAGGGGGGGATGGGTTATTTTGGGGGAAACGTTGGATGGGAGAAGAAGTGGGCTATGAAGCCTTTTAATGGCGGTAAATGGGCCTTGTGTGGGTCGATGGGGAGTGAAATACTTTACGATGCGCGTTGGACTTCAGATATGTTTGAGTTGATTTTTTATGGCAATGGTGGGCATACAGGGAGGGTAGATGTGTTAAGTGGCACAGGGCTGCGCATGGCTGAGTACAATAGATTTGGATTGGGTTTTGAGAACACAAAAACCAGGCAGAGATTTGAAGTGTCTCTTGTACAGAGACTTACTGGCTTTGAATGGAGTATTCCTTATGGTTACTTCTCGGTTTCGGAAAATGCTGACTCTCTGGATACATATCTTCAGACTGAAGCAAGACTCCATGCGTTAGATGGACCATCCACCATGAATGTGCCTTTTGGAGATTCTCTTGATTTGCCTTTCGGATTTCTACCAGCTTATGGCATTGGCATTTCTGGAAGTCTTCCATTGGCGTCTGAAACACTGCCGATTAGATTCGACATCAATTTTTCTGATTTTGGTATTTTATTTGAACCACAAGGATCATCAGTGGCTTGGTTTCAGGAGGGGATTGCAACAACAGGTTTGCCCGTTTTTGGAGATTCTCTGACCTGGGAATCTGTGATAGAAGGTGACATCAGTACAGATTCGCTCTTGTTAACGGGACATTCTGCAAAGCGGATGTCACTCCTTCCTTACCGTTTGTCAGCGAATTTTATTTACGAACCTTCGCCTGATGTGATGATCGAATTGGGAGTTGAGACTGGGGGATGGATGCCAGAGCCACTATATACCGCAGGAGTGGGTTGGACACCTTTTGACAGGCTTGCGTTTGGTGTTCAAGCCAAATATGGTGGATGGGGAAAAATAAGGCCTGTTGTTTGGACACAATTAAAGTACAGCTGTAGAAGGATGTTGGTTATAGAAATAGAAGATCCAATGGGATTATTTATAGGGAATGAGGCATCAGATTTCACATACAATAGAGGTGTCACAGTTCGATTGGAAAGACTTGCTGGAGATGGGTGGGATGCGAGAGGAGGACGTTTCAAATCAACGTGCAAGCGCTAACTGACGTGGTGAGATTAACAACACAGTAATTTATGCATAAGATGGATTCACAAGCATTTCCAAGTCAGCAAACACAAGCTCAAAAACAGGCGTTTGAGGATATCTCAGGTGGGAAACTTCTTGTCATTGCCGGTCCGTGTGTTGTCGAAGGAGAAAAGCCATTGTTTGAAGTTGCTGAGCGTGTCATAGGCACCTGTCGAGATTTAGGGTTACCTGTGATTTTCAAGGCATCTTATCGGAAAGCCAATCGTTCTCGAATTGATAGTTTTACTGGAATAGGTGATGAGGAGGCGCTCTCTTTGTTGGCACAAGTTCGACAACAGTTCGGCGTGAAAGTCATCACAGATATTCATACTGCGGAAGAAGCCGCCCAGGCTGCTGACTATGTAGACGTTCTTCAAATTCCAGCATTCCTTTGTCGCCAAACCGACCTTCTTGTTGCAGCGGCAAAAACCGGATGTACAGTCAATATTAAAAAGGGACAATTTCTGTCCGCAGAATCGATGATTCATGCAGTGCAAAAAGTACGAGATGCTGGAAATGAAGATGTTTGGGTGACGGAAAGAGGAACAACATTTGGCTACGAGGATCTTGTTGTAGATATGAGAGGGATTCCCGTTATGCGAACGTTTGCCCCAACGGTCGTCGACCTCACACATAGCTTACAACGTCCCAATCAAAGTTCTGGAGTGACAGGGGGGACACCTCATTTCATTTCTCCACTAGGTCGCGCAGCTGTTGCTGCTGGTGCTGATGCTGTGTTTATAGAAACGCACCCGCGACCTTCAGAAGCTCTTTCAGATGGCGCGAATATGCTTCATTTAGATCACCTGCCTTCTCTTCTCAAAACACTTTCAAGTATTCACGCATCTGTACGTTCATGAAATATTTATTAGGCCTATTCATTCTTGCGTTTTCGATGGTGTTTTCAATCGCACCTCTTTCAGCCCAAAGCGAGATCCAAGTCCGTATTGTCGGCGGTCCCCTTGTTGATGAAGCAAATGCGGTGATTCCTCTCAGCAACAGCACGTATGTTGTAGGCTCAACTTCCAGTCACGCAGACGGAACTGTCAGAGGTTATATCGTTAATTATGATGCAGATTTTCAATTTTCATGGAGTATGCTCACGCCCTACGGGTCGCCTGTAGAGCAAGCGGTGGATGCATGGGACAACGTGCCTTCTGGCAGCAGCGGAGACCTTACGGTGCTTTCACAAAGACTCGGTGAAAACGACGCCTATAACGTCGTGCTGCACACGATAAAAAATCTAGGGAATTCTGGCGCCATCGTTGGGACAATAGAAGTGATGCACCCCTTGAATCAAGATCCCGTGTCTGCAATTAATTGGCAAGGAAGCAGATGGGCGGTAGGAAATGTTGAAGGAGACGGGTGGCT
>CAJXHE010000062.1 GCA_913051865.1 uncultured Flavobacteriales bacterium | reverse complement strand
CTTACGGCCCTCATCGCTTTATACGGATTTGGTCAAGGGCTTAACTCGATCACTTTAGGAGGAATCGCCCTTGCGCTCGGTCTCCTCGTAGACAATTCCATTGTCATGCTTGAGGATATTGACCGGCGAATTTCGTCTGGTTTAGATTCGATGAAGGCTGCAAAAGAGGCTGCCAGTGCTATGGCTGCTCCGGTTTTAGCATCGACTCTCGCCATCGTTGCTGTATTCTTTCCTATATTGTTTTTTGAGGGAATCGCGCGTGATCTCTTCGGTCCTTTGGCGCTTACTGTGACAGCGTGTATGTGTGCTTCTTATCTGTTCTCTATTGCTGTTGTTCCACTCTTGGCAGGTCTGTTAATGAGAAACAGAGCACCGAGACCTTCATCTAAGGCGTCAAGTTCCGGTTTTAATCGCGCGTTGGGTTCTCTTGAATTGAACTACGAGAAATCGCTTAAAAAAATGATTAAGCGCCCTGTCTTTGTCGGTGCAATTATGGTTGCTTTGACAGCATTGATGGTGATTGGCGTAGGGGAGACAGGGTATGAGTTGTTTCCGAAAGAAGATGTAGGACAACTTGAAATTCAAGTGAGAATGCCGTCGGGCACAACATTAAGTGCTTCAGAGAATAACATCGCGCGTATGGAGAGTATTGTGAGAGAGGAGCTGGGAGAGGATTTGAATTTGGTCATATCGAACATCGGTGTGTTCTATGATTTGCCTGCCGCTTACACCCCGAACTCTGGGACTCAAGATGCATTTATAGGTGTACAATTAAAAGACAACGCGACGACATCAACGGATGAATATGCGGCCAGACTTCGATATAAAATGACCCAGGCATATCCCGGAGTAGAGTTAAGTTTTTATACGGGTGGACTGATGACGGCAGCCCTGAATGAGGGCAAGCCAGCGCCCATAGATGTTCGGATTAAAGGAAACAAGCTAGAAGTCCTCAGAGACATTGCTGAGCAAGTCAGAGACGAGATTAGAATGGTCGATGGAATCGTTGACGCGCGTGTTTTACAAAGATTAGATCAGCCTACAAAAGAGGTCGATATTGACAGGGAAAGAGCTGCTAGGGTGGGCGTTGATCCAGTTGATGCGATTAAAAACATGGTCGCTGCATTTAGCTCAACAGCTACGTTTGACAAATCGTTTTGGATTGATGAGGGAAATGGAAATCATTATTATGTCGGAGTCACGTACCCTGAGTATGAAATTGATGGGGAAGATGTTCTCGGGAGTGTTTTGGTTTCGAGTAGCCTTACTGATAAACCTATTCCATTTAGGAATTTTTCAATCGTGAGGGATAAGAATACAGCTGTAGAAATAAATCACCACAATCTTTCTCGCGTTTACAATGTGTATGCCAACGTTGAAGGGAGAGATGTCGGTCGGACTTCAGCAGATATTGAGGAAAGTTTATCTGAGATTAGGTCAAATCTTCCCGCGGGCTACACGATGGATCTTGACGGAGAAGTAAGCGTGATGCGAAGCTCATTTGCAAATCTGGGACTGGGATTGTTTCTGGCGTTGCTGTTTGCATATTTGATTGTGGTCCCTCTTTTCAGATCGTTCAGACAGCCTATCGGTATGTTGATTGCATTTCCTCCAGCCCTGGCTGGGGTCGTTGGATTGCTTTATATCACCGGTACACCTCTGAGTATCCAAGCGCTTATGGGATCTATTATGGTGGTGGGGATTACGGTTTCTTATGGCAACTTACTGGTTGATCGGATCAACACATTGAGAGCCGAAGGAATGTCTCTTGAGGAGTCGCTGTCTGAGGGGTCACGTCAACGACTTAGGCCGATCATCATGACTGCACTCACAACAGTTCTAGGGTTACTTCCTACAGCAATTGGGTTTGGTGGTTCTTCGATTAATGAGCCGCTCGCATTGGCGGTGATAGGAGGGACGTCCATGGCCGCTTTGTTGACGCTGTTTGTGGTTCCAGTGGGCTATCGCTTTTTTTCAAAATCTGAACTTAATTAACAATGAATAAAATATATTTATCACTTATTTCTATTTTTCTTCTCATTGGGATCAGTAGCTGTGAAACAAAGAACACTGACAATCAGCTTTCAACCAACATCGACCAGAAGCAAAAACATATTTTAGTAGAGACTGTTTTGCCTTCGATGAAGAATTTCCAGAAGGAACTGAGAGTGGTCGGTACAGTTGAGCCGCTTCAGTTTGTGGATGTACTTCCTTTAGAATCAGGCCAAACCTCAAGCGTTCTTGTCGATATAGGAGACCGCGTCACAAAAGGAGATTTGCTGGTGATTCTTGACAATCCTATGATTGAAAGAAATGTTGAAGCGCTTAAAGTTGAGGCGTCTGCGGCTGAACAACATTTGGCCCGCATGCTTGCAGCCTCAAATACTGCTTCAGGTCTTATTTCAGCTTCAGAACTGGACAATGCTAAAGCGTCTGCTGCAAGAGCTTCTTCAGCGCTCAATACAGGCCTTGACCGTCTGCGTTTCCTCGAAGTAAAAGCCCCTATTTCTGGAGTGATTACACAAAGGAACATACATCCAGGTGCCGTGGTTGAAAATGGCCTGACTTCTCCTAGCCAATCTCCTATGCTTACGATTGTATCCTGCGCTGATATTCGCGTCCTGTTGCCATACCCAGAAAGAGATATGCGTTTTATATACAAGGATGCCGATATATCGCTGAATTTTCCAGACATGAATCTTCAGATTGAGACGAAAGTCAGTCGCGTATCTGCAGCCATTCACCCTGATTCTCGAACAGTCGATGTGTATGTCGATATGTCGTCACCTGATTGCTCGATACGACCTGGTATTTATGTCGAAGGCGCGCTTATGGGCGGCTCTCGTGACAGTTTACTGTCTCTGCCTGCGGGTGTTCGTTTTGTGGAAAACGGTCTTCCGTTTGCCTCCGCAGTCATACAGGGACTTGTCAAAAAAATCCCACTTACCATTCTCGCCGAGGATAAAAACAGCATTGCATTTTCAGCGGATGGAATAGACGCTTCTACTCAGTTTATTATTACAGGTCGGAATCTTGTTACAGAAGGTGAAACTGTCACAACAAAGCTTAAGAAATGAAAGCGTTCCTCGTGTCTTCCCCACTTTTTAATACGCAAAACCTTGTTTGTGTTTATGCATGTGTTATTGGAAATTTATTTGCATCATCTCATACATTTTCTCAGCATTTAGAGTCAGCTTCGAAACCTGTGTCAACCACGATGCTTACGCCAGAATATGTTCTTGAATTGGCCTTGTCTTCTCCCGTTTTTCTCAATGAATCTTCAGCAAGGCTTCAAATGGCAGAAGCTGAACTCGAGTCTGCCCGAAGGTGGTGGATGCCTGTTACAACATTTGGGGCAACCCGTTTTGCACGCAATGGAAATGCACTTAATGCCAACGGTGAAATTTTCTCAGATGTTGACGCAAGGAGCGCTGAATTGGGTATCGGTCTTAATTTTAATGCAGATGCAGGTCGAGGGTTTACGGGAGTAGAGACGGCAAAAATCTCCCAGAAGGCCACCATTCACCAAATTAAAGCTGAACGTGATGCCTTTCTTCTCTCATGTATGAACCTCTATATTTCTGCAGTTTCTACGACAAAAGAACATGCTGATTTCTTAACTGCCTCCTCTGAATTAAGTGAGATAGAGAAGCAGTTTGAAACCCTTGCCGGTTTGGGTTTAATACCCTATTCAGATGCTTTAATGATTCAAGCAGAACAATTGTCATTAGAAAGTCAAATTTTTCTATTGGAAGCTGAGCTAGAAAGTATTCTCGCTGAATTGCGAGGAGCCTTGGGTTTGCCTATCACGTTAAGTGTCCAATCGGTTTGGCCCAGTATCGAGGAAACCTTCGGAGTTTCAGTAGCGTCCAATTCTTTGTCCGGTGCTTTTTTACAAGCAAATCCTCCTGCCCGACAGGTCCTTCATTACAGAATGGAAGAAGCAGTGTCAGAAAAGAATGAATTGTCGCGGGAGGTTTGGTTGCCAGAATTAAGGTTCAGTCCTATGCTTAGCGGTTTCGGAAGTGATTTCGCTTCAACATCACTTGCGACCACCACAGAATGGGCTGCAAGTGCTGTATTTTCTTTTCCTCTTGAAAACATCATTGCGGGTGGGAAACGCAAGCAATCAACTGCCAAGATTGACCTCGCAAATGCAAAAATCTCTGAGTGGGACTTACGTCACTCAGCCTATGTTGACGGATTGATCATGAGAATATCAACACTTGAAAAAAGTTTAGATGCTGCCATTGCTTCTTCTCAAGCTGCAGATTCGGCGTTGGCAGATGTATTGCTTCGCGCTTCTCACGGAATTGTAGATCCTGTTGTGCTGCTCCATATAAACGCTCGGAGGCTTCAAGCCCATTCTTACACGATCTCATTAAGAGAGATGCTACTTAAGTTAGAATTTGAATTGATTTCAGAAACCAATCCAAGTTGGATAAAATAAATACGTATGCTTAGAAATTATATTGTAACAGTTTTACTTCTTGCTGTCACCTACGCGGTTCCGTTCTCAACGTTTTCTCAATACTCAATTGTCGTTTCGAAGGAACCAGCTGTCATGGATGGGATGACGAAGTTCCGCTTGTACATTCAATTGTCAGACCCTACAGACCAAGTAAGTGCCATATTTGGAACGGATAAGAACCCGATGACTATCGACGCTCCAAAAGGTGTTTTCAATAGTCCGTTTAATGCCAGCTGGTCCGCTTCAGGACTTAATCCTAACTTTTTTGAAGCCATGCCTTCGTTGGTAGATGATTCATTTGCAACGATAGGTTTAGATGGCCCAGCTTCTAAAGGCATGGCTAATTCAGAAGATCCGATTATGGTGGATGACCGTGCAAATCCTTGGGCACAGTTTTTCAAGGAGAACGAAGCAGTCAAGCTTGACATAAACACCTTGTTAGGTGGGTCTTGGTTTGTCCTAAAAACGGCATCTAATGGTTTTGGCGACGAAAACCTTCGTGTCCTGATCGCTCAAATAACTACCCCCGGTTCAATTCGTGGCAATATAAATGCGCAAATATTTCCTTTGGGAGATGGTAAAAACAGTACAAAAATGACATTCACTTTTGATGGTGAAGGGACAACTCCTGGGGTCATTGTCTCAGAGTAATTTACTCAAAACAGATTTCACCGAAAGCCGCAAGGATATTTAAGACATCTCCTACCGTAACACTCGCGTCACCGTCAACATCGTATTGACAGTTCAGAATACATCCAAATTCGGATAAAATAGCAAGTACGTCAGCAACGGTTGTGGACCCATCTATGTTTAAGTCAGTAGGGCATTCAATGGTACATGATTGCGGGCCGTAAATTGCGTTACCTAAAAAGAAGCTACAACTTGGGTTGTCTGCAAATGAAACATCTAAGTTCATCCAGCTTCCATTGGCGGTATTTGTTAATGAATATGTCGCGCCAGAAGGAGCGAGGGTGTAAGGATCACCATTCACGACAAGGCCACCCATTGTTGATGGCGCGCCCACATAACTTACAGAGAAATCGACAGTATAATTTCCTGTGGACGGATTGCAGTCCGTTGAAGAAATAACGGTGACATCAGAGATGTCACAAGGAATATCCGTTCCAGTCCAAAACGCTGCACCATGTTCTCCCGATCCGATATATTCGAATGGAGGCAATGCATTCACAAATGTCCCGGCCTCCCAAAACCCCAATTGTACACTCGAAGATTCATCGAAGTTTCCCGAACCACCCCATTGGATGTAGTCCATTAATTGGTTTGTGGGGCCGTAAAGCTGGAGGTCACCATATGTAGGGTCAGCTTCCCAATTTGTCCATGCAAATTGAATTTCTGCTCCAGATGGGACCATGAGGTTTTGGCCAGATCCAATCTCTGAGAATGAAGTGTAGTCTCCATTCGAATAAACTCCCCAGTCACTGATGTCACCTTCACAAGGAGATGTGTTTTTCACACGAATGACATTGGAATTGGGGTTGACGTATTGCAACCTAATCATAGCACAACATGGGTCCTTCTGCGTATAGCATGCCGCTTGAGTTGCAGCACATGTTTCATCTCCTGTAAAAAAGGCGGTGACATCCACTGTTTGGCTCTCTGCAGGTACGTTTACTAGTGTGATGGTTTGAGGGCTGTAGTTTATGGTATGTAAAGTGCCATTTACATTTATCAGTCCTATGTCTGGAGCGTTTTCATACTCAATGACGACTTGCTGAGTATATGAACTTGTTATAGGATTACATGCGAGTTGAGTGCCACCTTGAATTCCTAACATCGCACATACAGGAGGTTCGTATCCGTCACATCCGGTGAAGCACGACCCATTGCCCTCAATCGCGGGCTGTAACCCATATGCTTTTACTGTGGGATGGAAATTTAAATTGACTGATCCGCCACCTATGGCATGACAGTAGCTCATGATTGTTCCTGATTGTCCTTGAGGATTGTTTGTATAACCACTACATGAACCTTCAAGACTCCCGCAATTGTCTATCGGTCCTCCAGGCCAGCCACACCAATGTGTGTGATTTGATCCGAGATTGTGACCAAGTTCATGCGCAACGACATTCAGATTCCATGAGTAACTAGAGATGTTATAGTTTGTCGTTCCAGAAAGATAGCCGCTAAATCCGTAAGCATAAGAGCTACATACAACATCTAAGTATGCAATGCCTCCCGTACCTGTGTCCCCACGCTTCGTGAGAAGGTGCGTTTCATCTCTTTGTATGCCACTTAAATTAGGGTCTGAGAGCCAAATAGATCTAAATGCGGACAACATTTCGCTTGCCTGTCCCGTGTAATTAGACATTGGGTCAGGTGTGTTCCAAATATGAACGTAGGTCGTCTGTAAGAAAACCAAAGCACCAACTTCTTGTGTGTAGATTGCTGAAACACCTGTCATAAGCGCAAGCGCCCAATCAGTGGCATTAGAAACACTTGAGAATGTAGAGTAAGTATATGAATCAATGTCAATCGCTACTTCAGCACATCCTGACATCGATTTATTTTCACTCCTTTCTATTTTACGTGCCTCGTGTCCGTCTCCTGTCCCGACCTCTTCCATGCCGCACTCAAAGGATCTTGATGCGCTCGTGTTGTTCACGTCAAAAAGAATGTGTTTTCCGCCTGAGTTTCTAGCGTTTTCAGATTCCGGTTTGATTTCGATTTGCATTCCTTCCCACTGAAATGTACCCAAAACATGATCGACCATTAAAACCAATGTGCCAGTACCACCAATCACTTTGTAAGTTTTAATACGCGGTACGTAATTAATCTCTTTGAACCCATCTTTTGAATGAATTCCTACAGTGACAGTTGCTGGAAAAGCGTCAAACTGCTGGAACTTAATCTCAATCTCTTCTCCATTAAAATCAGGAAGTCTGAGATTTATTCTCTCTGGGTTGTTCTTTCTCAAGCTTTCAAAGACCTCCTCATCCATATCTAGCCCTATTGTTTTGTTAGGATCAATGGTGATTGATTTAACGTCAGCAGTAGGGGAGAATAGATGCGTAGATACGACAGGAGACTGAGCAGTCAGTTTTGTTTGAACCAAAGCGCAGAATGCCAAAAGAACGATTAAACAGGAAGTTTTTCTAAACATAACAATCATTTAACAAGGGTTACCGAAAGCAGCAAGTAGTAAAAGTAGGTCAGAAACTGTCACAGCGCCATCACCATCAACGTCAGCAGTACATCCAGATAGACAATTGAATTCACCTAGTATAACTAAGATGTCTGCGACGGTTACTATTCCATCACCATTGATGTCTTCTGGACACGCACATGATACAAATTCACATGTACCGTCATCTATCGTAGCAGACGCGTCGTAATTACAAGCTGTCACGTCAGTACATCCAGCGCAACTTGTGTAGTCACATGACCCATTATTAAGCGTAGCAGTCGCGTCGTAATTACAAGCAGTCGCATCTATACATCCAGCACAGCTTGTGTACTCACATGACCCGTTATCCAAAGTCGCTGACGGATCGTAATTACACGCATTGCTGTCAATACATCCAGGTGTCGCTGGTGAGCCAGTACAAACACCGCCTAGGGTTGCAGTCATATTGTAATCTACACTTGCAGAGCCTGTCCATCCATTGATGAGTCTCAGCGTCCAAAGTCCAGTGCCAGAAAGCCCTGATGATGTAAAGTCTACCGTCGTTGTGTATGTGCCACTTGGAGTCACGTTCCATCCTGCGGGCCAAGCCGCGGTTCCAGCAGCACATGAAGAGGCAACATCATATCCTCCAACAGAGACACACTCTCCACTTGGACTCACCAATTCAAGAAGTAGATCTCCAGCCCAACTGCTTCCTCCAGTTGTGTTTGTGAAGACAAGATTCAAATCTATAGTTGTTAGTGCTCCTGTTGCCTCTAAGGTCGTCTCAGCACTTTCTGAAGCGGTTAAAGAAGCAACAACGTTGATGTCTGACGCGCAGTTGCAGTCAAACCCGACAGGAGGATAAACACAAGATCCGTCATCATAGATTGCTTCTGTCATATAGTTACACGCAATTGGATCTGTGCAACCAGTACAAGATTCACCACCACCAGCACAAATGCCGCAAACATCAACAATACTACAAGAGCCATCATCTATTTCCGCAACAGGGTCATAATTACAAGCAGTTGTATCTGTACAACCGTACAGAGAACCACAAGACGCGATGGTTCCAGCACAATCCCCAATACATGATGCAGCATTTGCACCTGGAATGAGGGCGTTATCTATCACTATTGGATGGAAAGCTAGCGTGACTGATCCACCGCCAATTGCGTGACAGTAACTCATCATCGTTCCGAGTTGAGGCGTGGGATTGTTAGTATATCCACTACAACTTCCTTCTAGACTTCCGCAGTTGTCAATAGGTCCTCCTGGCCATCCACACCAATGTGTGTGACTCGCACCGAAATTGTGCCCAATTTCATGCCCCACAACATTTAAATTCCAATTGTAACTAGGGATATTGAAATTGGTGTTGTTATCCATGTACGCACTAAATGCGACTCCGTAAGAATTACATAGCCCATCAAGCCAAGCAATTCCTCCAGTTCCAGTATTGGGTCTTTTAGTCATGAGGTGAATCAAATCGTGATTCGTAGCGTTAAGGGTAGCATCGTTCAGCCAAGTTGTTCTCAAAGCATCTAGCATTGCTCCCGCATTCTCAACATAAGCGTTATAAGGGTCAGTTGTAAGCCAAATATTAATATAAGAAGCCTTCAGGGTGACAGCATCATTGAGGGATGAACGGTAAATCTCATCAACACCTGCAAGAATAGCAAGTGACCAATTAATCGCGGCATCACAATCACCAAATGTATCATAGGTGTACTTGTCAATGTCAATTGCAATCTCAACGCACTCTAATACCATTGATTTGTTTGATGATTTCTGAGATTTAATCTTACCTGCTTTTACTTGAGCGATATCATCAGCGGCACAGCTAAACTTACTTTCTCCTCTGCTGTCATTCACATCAAATAAAATATAATCTCCAGACGAATTCTTTAAATCTAAGGGTCTTAATTCAAACAATCTATTCTTGTAACGTATTGAAGCTAGAATTTGATGCTTAAAAACAACCATAGACCCACCAATTCCAGGTCCAGTAATGTCAAATGTTTTAAGATCTGTACTGAAATCTCTCTCGTTAATTTTTACGCCACCAACTCCGTCATCATTTCTTTCTCCAACAGGAATGTATTCTGGGAAAGGGCAGGATTCTAATAACGTTAATTCAACCTGACCTTCACCCGGCAGCAGAACAGACCATGTGACTAAAGGTTCATTATTCATACGGATTTTGGCCAAATCATCAGACGCCAAATGAAGCCATGTTGTATTCTCTGGATTGATGGTCGGTCCGTTGAGTGATTCTTTTGAATACTCAAAGTTTTCACTGAAATTTGAAAGTGATTCTTGACCGAAAACCATGGCGGTAATGCTTACAAGAATGATTGTGAATGAGAGTCTAAATAAAATACGGGTCATAAGTTCAGGAATAGGTTTCCTCATTGACGTCTTAACAGTATTAATGGTTGCTTACAGGAGCGTTAAAACTGAGTATTCTTTCTGTGACATTTGTCCTTATGTTTTCCCAAAACAAATTATAGTCACCTACATGCCAATTGTTTTGGTGGATTAACGCTCCTCCAATGATGTGTGGTTTGTCTAGCCAAAGGATTCCTTCATTGACTCTGGCGGTCAATTTATGCGCGTATTTAAATTTATTTTTATCGGTCAGGATTCCCAAATGCGCACTTTTTTTACTCACTTCACTTCCGCAACTCCATGATATCGGATTTATGCATGAAGCCAGATTGCCTTCTCCATTTCTTGCCAATTCATCTTTATACCAATCTGGCGTGTAACCTGTTGCAAATGTCCTCCAGCTACAAAAGCAATGTGTATCCTTGTTGGATTTACAACTTGCAATCTTTTTAAAATCACTTTCATAGATGTCAAATCCAGGGAGATATGCAGCCACAAGTCTTTTGCCTAACTCTTTGTCATCAAAAAAATCCTGTAGTAAAAAGCGCGCATGTAGAGTGCCTTGACTATGTCCTGCAATGATGATCGGCCGCCCCTCATCAAAGTTCTCAAGCCAATAAATAAATGCAGATTTCACATCTTCGTAAGCGAGATTTAGTGCCGGTCGACATAAACTATCCTCAACCATAAATACGCGATAATGCGCTTGTCGATATCTTGGGGCAAAGACACGTCCAGCACCTATAAATACTGAAGCTTGATGTGTAATTGGCCACAAGTCAATCTCTTTATTTAATTCAATATCTTCTATTGATGCAACCCAGTGTTCTCCTTTATCATACATTGTTGGGTAGATGTAAAATACGTCAGCACCTAAATCTGATCCACCATGATTATTGTCACCGATTAATGCCCAATGATTTGTGTCACTGTAGTCGGGTTCAAGGGGTAAGGGGTGTAACGAAGTCGGAAAATCGACCTTTTGTTCTTTTAGATAACCATCATTTACTGGTGTTTTCTGGCAACCAAAAAATATGACAGAACAAGCAGTTATTGTAATTAAATATTTAAATGACATGGCCCTTAAAGTTATTTATGTTCTTGCTCATGACCCAAATTTTCATGATATTTATTTTGTGATTTATAAACTTTTTTAAGACTTAAATTATTAATTTATTCAATTTGCATTAAGTTACTGTTTAAGAGATGTTAAGGTATTTATTTTAACATAATATATTTCAGCCACCATATTTTTACTTGTCGTATTTTTATCAATACTCGTCGAACATATACCAAGTCTTAACTATCTTTTGGGCCTAATAATGCGCGTAATTACACAACCATGAACCGTACGTTTAATTTCATAATAGCTGCAATTTGTTGTAGCACAATCCTTTTCGGTACTCAAGCGACCGCTCAGTACACGCTCACTGTTGAAGAAAGCACACCTGCTGTAGCACCAGGAACGACTTATCGTTTCTATGTTGACTTGACAGATGCTACGGATCGCTTTAGTGCTATCTTCGGAAACAACGAATCACCTTTATCGATCAATACTCCCGACGGAGCGTTTAACTCAAGTTTTAATGCGAGTTGGAGTGCTTCAGGGATTAATCCAGCTTTCCTAGGCTTCTTTCCAGAGATGGCAGATGACACTTATGCGACGATTGGATTAGACGGTCCAGCTGTTTCTCCTGCAGCAGACCCATCACTGGTAGAGGATGCAGGTCAGCCTATCACACCATTTTTTACTGTAAATGGCGCGACTTCTTTGTTGTCAAACACCTTAACTGGCAGTTCTTACTACGTTCTCAACACAGCATCCAACGGATTGCCTGATGCGGATCTTCGCGTTCTTGTACTTCAGGTCACAACGACTGGTTCGATAAGTGGTACACTTAATTATCAAGTCTTCCCATTGGGAGTAGGTGCTGATCAAAATCAAGTAAGTACGTCATTTGACGGCGCGGGAACTTTCGGTGGATCAACAGGGATTGATGGTTGTACCGATGCTTCGGCTTGTAACTATGAGGATACAGCGACAAATGACGATGGAAGTTGCTTAATTCCTTCTGGTTGCGATTTTTGTTTTAACGGAGTTGTAACCGATGGTGATACGGATGGTGATGGTGTTTGTAACAACGAAGAGATTCCTGGTTGTCTTGATCCTTCAGCATGTAACTATGATCCAATTTACACAGATGATGCGGATAATTGTTATTTCCCATCCGATAACGGATGGTGTGACTGTGACGGAAACGTACTCGATGAGTGTGGCACTTGTGGCGGATCAGGCATCCCAGAGGGAGACTGTGACTGTGACGGAAACGTGCTCGATGAGTGTGGAACATGTGGCGGATCAGGCATCCCAGCGGGAGACTGTGACTGCGACGGAAACGTACTCGACGAGTGTGGCACATGTGGCGGA
>CAJXHE010000061.1 GCA_913051865.1 uncultured Flavobacteriales bacterium | reverse complement strand
CGACTGTTAAATAGGACAACCGCTCTCGGGCAACTTCTTCTGCGTGACAGGGGCCGCAAATAATTCCTATTCTGTCATAGGGGATGTCAAACCTTTTGTGCAGATATCTCGCCGGAATAGAGTTGTACTTCGGGATCATACCCTTAATCGCTGAAAAGACTAATTTATTATGCATAACAACAGGTACTTCGTCTCCGAACGCTTCGTCGAAAGCGTCATCTATATACATGGAAGGAATGGCGACAATCACAACATCACTCGCGCTTATAACTTCCCTCATGCTGCTTGAAAGCTTCAGTTTATCTGTCGGGAGCTGAATGCTTTGGATGTACTTCGGGTTACTCCCAAATTGTTCGATATGCTGAAGGGTGTCCGCGTTCCTTACCCACCAATTCAACGATTCCACATTTTCACACAGCATCTTTGCAAGAGCCGTGGCCCAACTTCCACTCCCTAAAAGCCCTATCCTCTTTAATTCTGACATAGTGGCGAAGATAAAACGTTCGGGTTTTTACTCTGACAAATAGATAAGAAGTTGCTGACCCACCCTTAATTTCACATCGTTCATTCCGTTCCAGGCTTTTATATCAAAAACCCTCACATCATATTTTACGGCAATAGACCCAAGCGTCTCGCCGTCTAGGACTTGATGAACCGTGACACTTTCTTCTGCCCTAAGAATTTTTGCCGTCGTCCGTCTGTTTTCTTGATGCTTTTCCTCACTACACTCTACGTCACTCCCACATTCGTTGAGCGGAAATTGTTCACTTGCGCCAAACGAAATTAACCGTTCTGCAGCTACGCCTAGAGACACGAGTTTTTTCTTCACCGCAGACGCTCTATTTGCCGAAAGTTCATCGTTAAACCCAGATGTCGCACGTGTGTCACAATGGGAAATAAGGAGAACATTTACGTCCATGTTCCCGAGCATATAAGTCGCAAAACGCGCAAGCTCAGAAAGGTCTGCTTCTCTCACGACATATCGATTGTAATCCCATTGGATTTTTAACTCCACCATTTTTCCCGGCTCTATTGGATCAGCAACCGCAACATCAATACAGGTCATATATTCACATGAGTCATCTTCATCCGTGGCTTTGGGGTCATAGTTACACGCATGAATTGACGTACATCCCAAAATTTCATCTATATCACACACGCCATCTCCGTCAGCATCTTCAATACATGTGCCATCGCAATCAAATTTCCCATCTGAATAAATACACGAGTCATCTTCAAGCAGGGCATCGGGTGCGTAATTGCATGCCGTCGCATCCTTGCACCCCACTTCAATGATCATTGGGATTCTCACAATCACCGTAATCGCTTTGACATCTTGATCTGATGTCACTTCAAACAACTCTGGCGTATATCCGGCACTTCCAGGGCAATTAATCAGATAATTCGCACCGCGTTCTACAACGGTACTCCATTCTCCCATGTCGTTTGAAACGAACGTTTGATCTGCGACCTCGGTGTCTCCTAAATAAGATCGTACGGTGACAAGATCCGTGACGATTCCTGGCCAAATGCTGCCATCAGAATCGTGAAGGGTTTGAACGTTAAGAATCACATCTGAGTCATACCCATGGTAGTGATAGAGGGCGTCTACGCCTGTTCTGTCAGAACTGAAATATCCGCCATCACCCGTCTCGTCTAACAGCACACCAAAGTCGTCTCGGGGAGAGTTGATGGGATACGGAAGTCTGTCATTTATTTCAGACCATGCTCCTGAAGTACTTTGCTTTGTTGCATAGACAATATCTAATCCCCCTAACGACAAGTGTCCATCACTACTGAAGTAAAGTGTGTCTGCGTGCCTCATAGACGGAAACGCTTCATCTTCACTTGTGTTTACTTCGCTTCCACAATTTTTTGGGGTCCCCCAACCATCACCTTCTCTATCTACACGCCACAAATCCATTCCTCCATAGCCGCCAGGTTTATCTGAAGTAAAGTAAAGCGAATTCCCACTTGGAGAATATGCTGGGTGCGCAAACATGTATCTCTCATCGCAAAATCTCAGTCGGTTTCCAGTCACCCAATTAAGTTGCCCTAAAGAATCCGCTACCAACCTCGCGTCAAACAACTGAATTGATTTTAAATCTTCCGAACCAGCCTCACGCACTAAATTCTCTTTAAAGGAGGGGGCTTCTTTAACATATGTCTTAGAGATTACGCCTGTTGTATCTCCTTTTACAAACGCGACAAATCCATCGTGAAGGTCGGTGTTTAAGCTCTCCACCGGCTTGGCTTTTAAAAGAATGGGGGAATCTAATCCTGCTGTATCCACAATCTCAGCCTCCCACAAATCCATCAATCGATTTCCTGTGTAATTGTCGTATTGTGTTTCTGCGCCCCTACGTTGAGAAAACCTTCGGGGTCGTTCAGCTGTAAAGTACATTTTATCTCCTATAACAAAGGGTGAGGCCGCACTGACTATTTGTAGACCATTCTTTTCTATGCTTTGAATTTCTACTGTCCTAAGTCTATAATTTACGCTGTCCTTTTGACGTTCGCTTAAATAGCCAATAGAGGCAATTCTCTTTTTTGAGATTTCTGAATCATTGCTCCCCATCACGGCTGAAGATTCATAAAGGCTTCTGGCCTCATCATAACGGCCCAACGCAAGCAATGTCTCAGCCATGTCAAAATGCATCTCATCTGTCAGTCCCCCAAATGCGATGATGGAGTCCATACACATAAGCGCGCGTTCATGCGCATTAAGTTTCTGATATATGTCAGCAAGCTCCCGATACGATTCTTGACGTTTTTTGCCTTGAAGAGCGCGTTCAAATTGCTCCGCGGCTTCAGTAAATTCTCCTCGGTTTGCAAGCGCTTCGCCCTCGAGGAAATAATGCGTTGAACACCCTGTGAGGGATGTGATTCCGAGGATCAAGGCCAAACCAATGACCCAAACCCCGTTCTGTGTGATAAAATTTCTCATTAGAAATAGCGTGGGTTTTGAATGAGTGGTGTCTGGCCACCTAAATTAAATCCGAGTTGAATTTCATGTGTGGACCCGAGTGCATCCTGAAGTCCGGATCCCATAAAGTCATAAGCATACCCCAACCTAAGATTGTAAGGGAGTGCGACTTCGATCGATGCGACAATCACAGACTTCATTCTGTAACCTGCCCCCAACCAAACTTGTGTGCCGCCCGGGCCGTCCTCCATAAGGAGTGCGTGAAGGTTAATATCTGTCGTTAACGGGGCACCCTCAGTGTACCTGATCATCATGCTGGGTTTCAGCTCTATTCCTAGAGGTGTTTTTACCACACCGCCCCCATAGGCATACATGTGCCTTTTGTAAAACCGTACATCTGGATCTGAGCGCAGCACATCATCAGAAGCATAGAAGTTGGGGATAGAGACGCCTCCAAACCACCTGCCGGAAGTTGCTGAGAAAAATGCGCCAAATCCCAGCGTTAAAAACCCCTCTCTGACATTTCCTCCGGCATAAGCTGGGTCTCCATCATCCCACACCACCAAATCATCCAACGCAGCGGTATATCCAACACATCCACCCCTCAATCCGAAGGATATTTTCCCCAACCTCGTTCTTAAGTGGTACGACAAATCTACCGACGCCGTCCGCTCCTTCGTGATGCCTATTCGATCGTTGGTCACCATTAACCCAAGCCCGATGGGTGCCTTTTTTAATAGGCCATCAAAACATAACACTTGCGTTGTCGGAGCCCCCTCTACGGACCACTGATTGCGATACATTGCCGTCGTTTGCACGTAGCTGTGCACCCCCGCATATGCCGGATTTAACATCAGTGCATTGAAATTATATTGACTTGCGAGATAGTCTTGCTGGGCCGTGAGTGGTGTCTGTTGTAACAAGACCAAACCCATCCCCAGAACGAGTAGTTTTTTTAATTCTTTTCTCATCTTCTTAAATCTAAATAGGTTGAAAATGATTCTCCCAATGCTTCAAACACGACGAAATATGTGCCTTGCGGAAGGTCTTCACCGCTCTTATTCGTCCCTTCCCAGTCGTTTCTGTAGTTGGCCTCCTCAAAGACCAACGATCCCCACCGGTTAATGACTCTCATGTTCGTATCCTCTAGCCAGTCACATTGAACCTCCCCCGGCTCAGTATTTAAAGATGGCCCGACACCTTTAATAACAAACGCATCATTCAAGCCATCCCCATTGGGTGTTATTCCCGTAGGCATTTCAGGATTAAGAACAGACTCTTGTACCGTGATGTACTGCTTGGCGGATCCTTGATTTCCACAGGCATCCTCAAAGAAGTATGTTCTTTCAATAATGCACGCCTGTTCTTCACAGTTTCCCTCTACAACGACATCATCACAGTCTATCGGAACGACATCTCCAGAGCTACAATCATCAAACTCCAATCCCTCAAATATTTCCAAACATTCAGGCACCTCATATGCGCATTGATAAAACAGCGAGTCCAGTGGCGTCAGCAATATCGGTGGATCTAGATCTAGGAAGGTAATCTCTTGAGTTTGAGTTGCTTCATTTCCCGCAGCATCTGAAATGGTAAATGTTTGCGTAATTAAAGTGTAGTTTGCGCAGTCTTGAAAAACGGGCACTAATTCGTAACCGACTAAGGAGGTTGGTGTGCAAGCGTCATCATAAAAAGCCTCACCGTACTCATAGTTGTCACCGCAAGCAACCACCAAATCTTCAGGAAAGCTCGTGAAGAATGGCAGCTCTGTATCTAAAATAGCTACAACAACAGTTGCTGCTTCTGAGTTGTTTCCACACGCGTCTGTCGCATTATAAGTCGTTGTCTCAATAAGATTATTGTCTGAAAGTTCACCTGACGGAAGCGTTTGTTCGGTCCATGTTGGGGTATCACAATTGTCTTCCACATCTGGATCTTTTAAAATATAAGTTTCGGTGCACTCAAGTGTAAACCCTTCAGTAGGTAATGTTATGGTGGGCGCTTCAGTGTCTTCAACTGTGATCGTGATGATGTGAGGGTCACTCTGGTTGCCACATGCATCTTCGACGACAAATGTTTTTTCTACTTCGTAGTTTTGATCACAAACCCCTGGTATAGTTTGTGAATCTGGTATTAAAAAAGCGCCATCGTTACAACCATCGTCAAATGTAGGAAGATCTAACAACGCCAGGTCTATGGCTGCAGTGTTGTCGCATTGTATCGTGAGGTCTGTTAGTAAGTCTATAAACTGGGGGGGCTGATCATCATTGACCGCTATTGAGTACATCTCTGTGACTGTGTTTCCACATGCATCTTCTGCAGTGGCGTTCCTGGTTAGTGTCATGTTATAGGGACAGTCGTGGAGGGTTACTGCCGGCTCCCCGGACACCCAATCAACATCCACTGATGAGCACAGATCTTCGGCGCTAATTTCTGGCCAGATGACGTCGGCTTCGCAACTAAAAACCTCAGATTCAATTGGGGAAAAAATAATTACAGGGTCAGTCGTATCCACAACATTTACGACGTGTGTGTCTTGTGTGAGATTGCCACAGGCATCTGTTAAAGTAAAAGTCCAAATGAACGATTTCTCTGCGGAACATGTTGGTTCCTCAACAATTTCAAAATCTTGTTCCAACTCGGGTATCCCGCAATTATCCTCAAACACAAGTCCGAAATCGTTTGATTTAAGGTATTCTTCTAGATCCCAAACATCACACTCAAGTTCCACAGTTCCTGGTACAAATGAAAATGTCGGAGGAGTTATATCCCTTACTTCAATGACCTGTGTCGCGCAAATAAATCCAGCACCATATGATGGACAAGAAACATCAAGTGGGTCTCCTGTTTCATATACAAATGTTCTGGTAATTCTTCTGAGAACGCCCGGATACGTTTCTGACACACAACCTAGTTCTTCTATTTCCACATCAATAGGGAGGGTAAGCTCATAAATGATGCTGGGGTCTAAACAATCAATAATTGTTACGCCAGCATCATCTTGATAAATAAACTCATTGTCTTCTTGATCACATGTCCATTCTATATCAAATGGAATGTTGATGCAAGTTTGAGCTTGAAGATGGGGCGAAAAAAGGGCTTGAATCACAAACGTTGTGAGGGCAAAAAAGGATATCCGGTGGCTTAATCGTTGTGTCATATCTCGGTTGAATTCACAGGCAATATAGTTGAAATTTATAAATTAGATTTATGGGTACCTTTACAGCCGTATAATGCGAAAATAAAGACGGAGAAATGAGCCAAGAAGACGGATTGAAAAAAGTAATTAGTCATGCAAAAGAGTATGGCTTTGTTTTTCCAAGTAGTGAGATCTACGATGGACTGAGCGCCGCATATGACTACGGACAGCTTGGTAGCGAGCTTAAGAACAACATCAAAAATTACTGGTGGACAGCTATGGTGCGGATGAATGACAATATCGTGGGGATCGATGCGGCGATATTTATGCATCCAAAAACATGGAAGGCTTCAGGTCACGTGGACGCGTTTAACGATCCACTGATCGACAACAAGGACAGCAAAAAACGATACCGCGCAGATGTGTTGATTGAGGATCACATTGCAAAGATTGACAAGAAGATTGACAAGGACGTGGCAAAGGGCCTGAAGCGCTTTGGGGACAGCTTTAACGAAGCAGAATTTCGCGCGACGAACACAAACGTACTCCGGAGACAGAAGACCATAGACGACATCAACGACAGATTTAAGGACGCGATGAACGGTGAAAACCTCGATGCAGTGAAAGCGCTTATTGAGGAGTTGGAGATCGTTTGTCCTGTGAGTGGGTCAAAAAACTGGACCGATGTACGTCAGTTTAACTTGATGTTTAACACGGAACTCGGTGCTGTAAGTGGAGACGCAGGAATCATATATCTCCGCCCAGAAACTGCGCAAGGCATCTTCGTGAACTTCTTAAATGTCCAGAAGAGCGGCCGCATGAAACTCCCCTTCGGAATCGCACAAATAGGAAAGGCGTTCCGAAATGAAATTATCGCGCGACAATTCATCTTCCGCATGCGTGAATTTGAACAAATGGAGATGCAATTCTTTGTTAAGCCAGGAACGCAGGCAGAGTGGTATGAACATTGGAAAGCGGAGCGTAAAAAATGGCACGCATCTCTGGGGTTGGGCGATGAGAATTACCGATTTCACGATCACATTAAACTCGCGCACTACGCCGATGCAGCTTGCGATATCGAATTCAACTTCCCTATGGGTTTCAAAGAACTTGAGGGGGTTCACTCACGCACGGACTTCGATCTTAAAAGCCATGAAGAGCATAGCGGTAAAAAACTTCGCTTCTTCGATCCCGAAACAAAGGAGAGCTTCGTGCCTTACGTCGTAGAAACGTCAATCGGTCTTGACCGCATGTTTCTCGCCGTACTGAGCAACGCATATCGTGAAGAAGATTTGGGCGAGGGCAATACCCGAACTGTATTAAAGGTTCCTTATGCGCTTGCTCCAGTAAAAGTTGCAATCCTACCCCTCGTGAAAAAGGACGGCCTTCCTGAGAAAGCAGAGGAAATTCTTAAAATCCTACGCATCAACCACAACGTGCAGTATGATGCAAAAGACGGAATTGGAAGACGCTACCGCCGACAAGATGCAATAGGCACGCCGCTATGTATTACGATAGATCACGACTCTTTAGAAGACAATGCAGTCACCGTGAGAGAGCGAGATGGAATGACTCAGGAACGCATTGCGATTTCAGATCTTGCTTCTTACGTAGATGCCCGCGTATCTATGGCGACGCTTTTCTCTTAGAATATAGAACATGAATCTTTCTGATTTAAACATCAAAGGCCGCAGGGTGCTCGTGAGGGTTGATTTTAACGTGCCATTAGATCATTCATTGGCGGTACAGGACGACACGCGAATTCGAAGGGCGCTTCCCACCATCCATGCACTCCTCGAAGGTGGAGCATCCGTCGTTTTAATGAGCCATTTGGGGCGACCTCAAGGGAAATCGGAAGCGTTAAGCCTGAAGAATATCGTGCCTTGTCTGGAACAATTGTTAGGGAAACCTGTCAAGTTCGCTGAGGATTGCGTGGGCGATTCAGCATTAAACATTACCCAGAATTTAATGGCGGGAGAAATTGCGCTTCTGGAAAACCTAAGGTTTCATCCCGAAGAAAAGGAGGGTGACGAATTCTTTGCGGGACAGCTCGCTGAAAACGGAGATGTTTATGTGAATGACGCCTTCGGAACCGCTCACAGAGCCCATGCTTCTACATCAATTGTCACACGGTTCTTCCCCGAAGACAAGGCATTTGGGACACTTATGGTTGCAGAGGTTGAGGCGCTTAGAAAAGTCATGGCGGAACCTACCAAACCGCTTCTTGCGATTATTGGAGGCGCGAAAGTGAGTAGCAAACTCGCCATTCTAGAAAACATGGTTGAAGGTGTGGACAGGCTTATGATCGGTGGGGGTATGGCATACACATTCATTTTGGCAAAAGGAGGAAGCGTAGGCGCAAGCCTTGTGGAGGAAGAGATGGTTGAAAGAGCCAGGGCGATTTTAGAAAAAGCAATCGCGCACAATACAGAAGTGCTTCTCCCAATTGATTCTGTTTGTGGCGATGGATTTTCTGAGAATGCGAATTTTGACATCTGTAACTCTTCTGAAATTAAAGAGGGCTGGATGGGCTTAGATATTGGTCCGCAAGCGTGTGCTGAATTCGAGGAAGCCGTGAGAACAAGTAAAACCATCCTTTGGAATGGACCGATGGGTGTCTTTGAGTTTTCTGCGTGTGCAAAAGGCACGTTTACGGTCGCAGAGGCGATGAAAGACGCAACAGAAAATGGCGCCTACACACTTGTCGGTGGCGGAGACTCCGTTGCGGCAATAAATGTGGCGGGGTTTGCAGACGATGTAAGCTACGTAAGTACGGGAGGAGGCGCCATGTTAGAGTATCTCGAAGGAAAAACACTTCCAGGCATCAAAGCCATCGAAGCGTAAAAAAAGGGCCCCAAGGTTCAGCGCTCTAAAATCTCATTCATCACGAACATGCTCTTCACTTGAGCAATGTTGTCCATTGCCGCAATTTTTCGTGTAATAAACTTGTGATAGTGATCCATATCTGGTACATGAACTTCAAGCATATAGTCCGAAGATCCTGTGAGGTGATAGCATGACTTCACCTCACGGTAGCTCCCTATATCGTGTTCAAATTCTTCCAAAGCCGCCCTTTCGTGAAGTTTAAGATTGACGCTACAAAAGGCGCGAATTTCAAGCCCCATTTTCTTTCTGTCAATCTTCACAGTATATCCCTGAATGACACCGTCACTCTCCAAACGTTTTACACGCGCAAATACAGCACTGCGACTGAGTCCCGTCAAATCACTTAAGTCTTGCATACTGCACCTACCGTCAAACTCCAAATGCTCTACAATTGTGCGGTCAAGGGTGTCAACTAAGTTCATTTGTTCTGTTTATCTATCATATTACAGCACAAAATAGAACAAAACGAACTAATTTCAATCATTTTTGCGCATTTGTTCAGCCCAGATAACAACAATCGAGCATTTTGGGTAGTTTTATCTCTATGAAGACACATTTGGAGACAAAAGCATTATTTGCGGGTTACAACCCCGCTGACAATCACGGTGCGGTAAAACCACCCATTCATCCCGCTTCAACATTCGTTTTTCCAAGCGCAGCCATCGGGGCAGCACATATGGAAACAGCGTATGGCGTAGAGGGTGCTGAAACTCCGCCAGAGGGTGGATTCATCTACAGCCGTCTTGGGAATCCGACATTGAATGTTGCTGAAACAAGACTTGCAGCTTGGGATGAGTCCGAGGCCGCTGCGGTATTTTCTAGCGGAATGTCTGCAATAAGCACCACCTTATTTGCATGGACTGGATCAGAAAGAGCACTTTGGTATGTCGGCCCTCTTTATGGCGGAACACAACATATTGTAGATGACATCTTGCCTTCAATGGGGGTTTCCGTGAGAAAACTGGAGAGCTTGGATGAGTTGGCGCTCATGGGCGAAGAAGATGGCTTGCCTGGAATGATCTTTCTTGAAACACCTGCAAACCCTACGCTACAAGTACACAATATAAAAACTGCGACGGATTGGGCAAAGGCCCGCACTTCTGATGACCACAGAATTCTTGTGGCTGTTGACAATACATTCCTAGGGCCTATTCTTCAGCGCCCCCTAGAATTAGGTGCAGATTTGAATGTTTATTCGGCAACCAAATACATCGGTGGCCACAGCGATCTTGTCGCAGGCGCTGTAAGTGGTGAACGTGAAGCCATGGCAAAGGTGTTTGAGTACAGAACCTTTTTAGGGGGCATGGCGGACCCTCACACAAGTTGGATGCTCGCACGCTCGATGGAAACATTGGCGATACGCGTGGAGCGTCAGTCTCGTTCTGCACGTCAAGTTCTGGACCATCTTCAAAAGACACCCGGAACGCCGATCAAGGAGATCAATAAAATATTCTCGGCTTGGGCAGAGGATTTGGCAGGGTCTGGAGATTATAAATCTGCAGGAATTGCTCAAGCGCAACAAGTCAACGGAGGAGGTATGTTTGCCATGGAGCTCCCAGGAGGACGTCAAGCTGCATTTGCATTCCTAGATGCGCTTCAACACTTTAAACTGGCCGTGAGTTTAGGCTCTACTGAATCTTTGGCAGAACATCCTGCAAGTATGACTCACGCTGGAGTTCCTTCAGAAGAGAAACTTCGCCATGGAATCACTGAGGGGCTTGTCAGATTGTCTATAGGGCTTGAGCACCCTAAGGACCTTATCGCAGATATTGATAACGCACTTAAGGCATCTTGGGACGTTTCTAAGGCGCACGAAGCGCGCTTGGAGCAAGTATAACCCCTTTTGAGGGAGCGGAAGTTTTCGTTTTAAGCGTATATTTCCTTTATGATTTCTAGGCTTTTATTGACCGTTATTCTGGCATACACTTGTTTGTCTGCGTTAGCCCAAACCGGGACTTACGTCTATCCCACTTCCCATATGAGGTGGAATGAGGTCGTTTGTCATATCGAGGGGGGTGTCGTTCGTCAGGGAAATGATTGGCGAGGAGACATCGCATACACCGTTGAACGCAATAAAATCTATTCAGGATACAGCACAAGTAGCTTCAACTTATCGTACACCTTCCGCGAAGGAAAGTTATATATCGGTGACTCGTTTTTCACCGATGCGATCACTTATACCCTTGATGGACAATACATCTATGTCGGGGACAGTCATTTTCCTTTAGATCTCGCTTATACTATTGCGCCAGACAGAGACAATCCTGGAATTTTAAACATCTTTAAAGAAGATAGCATCAGCCCATTCGACATCGTGGCTGTCTTGCAAGGCAATCCATCTCCTGGTGAGATCTTTGCGATATTGTTAACGATGGGGCTACTTTAGCATCCCCTCAAACGTGCGTTCCTTATGCCTCTTCTAAACGGAAGGAGAATCCTTCCATGATTTGGTTTACAAGAAGCTTCTCGCATGCCTCTGTAACCTTCTTCTCCGCAACGCCCCTATCGGACGCCTCAATCTCTAAGGTGACATGCTTGCCAATTCTCACACCCACAATCTCTGGAAGGCCCATATTCCCCATGTTACTCCCCACAGCTTTTCCTTGTGGATCAAGAAGTGCCGGCAAAGGCATGATGTCAATTTCTGCTACAAATTTCATGTCGTATTGTTTTTGGGTGCAAATATGAATGCCAAACCCGAGTACAAAAGTACGCATAACGGCACCGCCGCATAAACATTTCCCAAGGTTAACCAAGTACCAAGTGAAACAAGTCCAAAACAGGCGAAAACAATCAATCTCAATACGTCCATACTTCTATCGCTCCCCCACCCTTTCAATCCAAAAAATCTTCTCTTTATGACCATAAGAAGCGGTATCAAAAGCATCCCCAGCCCAGCGACCATGAGCATTGTCCTAATTTGAAGATTGCTCCCATCATCAACGACTCCCCACCACATCGTCATGCCCATCCAAAATATTCCAGCAGCTGGCGCAGGCAGCCCCTCAAAATAGATTCCTCCTCCCCCTTCAGCGGCGGTGACGTTGTACCTGGCCAATCTATAAGCCGCAGCTACGACTAACAAGGCCGGAAGTGCATTTAAAACAGCGCCTTCACATGCGCCACTTTCACATACAAGTCTATATGCGACAAAGGCGGGCGCCAAACCACCAGTAACCATATCCGCCAACGAATCTAACTGTACGCCTAACGGGCCATCTACACCTAGTTTTCTCGCTACAAAACCGTCCAAAACATCGCAAAACATCGCCAATAACCAAATTGCAGCCACCCTTCCATCTGTAATATTGTCACCCGAAGCGGCAGCCCAACACACAAATGCTCCACCTAATAAGTTACCCATTGTCAGGGCGTTAGGTATTAATCTCTTCCAATTCATACAACGAAGATAGTAATGAGTGTAACCTTATGCATTCAGTTTCGTATATTTGCCTGACTTATTGGTCCGATGGCCGAGTGGCTAGGCTCAGCTCTGCAAAAGCTGCTACAGCGGTTCGAATCCGCTTCGGACCTCCAATAAAACAAAAGCCCCGTTAACTTTTCGTTAACGGGGCTTTGCCTTTTATGTGTTTTTATCTACATCTCTAGTTCGTCACAAGCAACTTCTTCGTCACGATAAAGTCTCTTGAGTTCACACGAA
>CAJXHE010000060.1 GCA_913051865.1 uncultured Flavobacteriales bacterium | reverse complement strand
CTCCTGCCGGTTTAAAACCGACCATGTATCCAGTGGACTCATAATATTCTCGAATCATTCGAACCATGACAAGTGAAACAGGTAGTGTCGCATTGGTGGGTTCTTTTCCTGTAGATGTCTTGATGAAGTCTGCGCCAGCCATCATGCATACTTGTGATGCTTTTGCGATGTTACTAAGGTTTCCCAACTCACCTGTCGCAAGTATTGTTTTTAAATGTGCCTCGCCACAAGCTTCACGAAACATTTTCACCTCATGATACAGTTCCTCCCACTTCCCCTCGAGAACCAGCCTCCGGCTTATGACAATGTCAATTTCATCTGCACCCTGATCAACGGAATGTTTAATTTCTTCTATTCTTAAAGGAAGTGGAGAAAGTCCAGCAGGAAACCCTGTAGAAACGGCCGCCAAATGAATGCCTGTTCCTTTTAATACTTTTGCTGCACCAGCGATCATTTCGTGATAAACACACACTGCAGCGGTCGAGATATTTAACGTGTCTAATTCAAGTTTCTTTAGCAACTGTTCATTCATTGGCTGAATGGCTTTTCTGCACAGCCGTCTGACCCGATCGTTGGTGTCATCACCAGCCAACGTTGTGAGGTCGATCAAGCTTATGACCTTGATGAGCCAAGCTGCTTGTTTGTCCTTTTTTATACTTCTGCGCGTCCCATAGCTTGCGCAGCGTTGCTCTACTGCGCTCCTGTTTATTTGGATGTCGCAAAACCTTTCCAGCTGAAAGTCAGTGCCTGGATTTCGGGGGAGACTAGGTTTGGTCTTGTTACTGCTCATCAGAAAAAGAATTCAAATATGTCATAAGTATTTCTCTAATTGAATCCTCTGCCAATTTTGCGACACGAATCGTTTGATCGTGGCTTAGTGCGGAAGCGCTACTTCCGGCGGCGTGGTTCGTGATGATGGACAAAGCACACAGAGGTATTTGCGCATGTCTTGCAACAATGACTTCTGGAACGGTGGACATACCGACAGCGTCTACACCTAAAATCTTCAAAGCATTGATTTCGGCGGGGGTTTCAAACTGGGGTCCGCAGCACCATGCATATACACCTTCGTTGAGTTTGATGTCGTTTTTTATTGCCGCTTGGCGCATGATATTTGACAAGTCTGTATCATACGCGTTCGTCATATCGACGAACCGATCGCGTTCAGTATGTCCAAATAACGGAGACACCCCGGTCATGTTTACATGGTCCGTAATCAACATTATTTCACCTGGAGATGCGTCTTTGTCGATTGTTCCGGCAGCATTTGTAATGACCAGAGATTGACAACCGATTTCCTTCAAGGTTTTGATTGCAACAGACATAGCGTCAGCCTTTCCCTCTTCATAATAATGCGCTCTGCCTTGAACTACAGCGACTTTTGTACGCCCGATAAGTCCCAAAATTAATTGGCCAGCATGGCCGCCAACACCTGCTTTTGGGAATCCTGGAAGCGCTTTAAAAGAGGTTTGTGAAAGGATCTCTACACTGTCGGCAAAGGTGCCCAGACCTGAGCCCAAAACCAATCCGATCTGTGGACGGAAGTCAGGTGTTTTTTCAAGAATGAGATTGGCGCAGAATGCGACTTGATTTTTCATAGAAAATCTAAGGTACGCAGTAGAATTGATAACCTACTCAGCTTTGAGTAAGTTATCAACGTCCGTTCGTGATTCTACAGGCAACTTACATGCACCCTCTTGGCAAACAAAATATCTGGCTGGACCCGATTCAACATATTTCCCCTCCATCCATTTCGGTTGATTGGAGCTTCTAAACCCTCCAGCCAAAATGATCTGAGGATAGAAACTTGAATCAAGTGCTTTGCGGGCCTGTTGCATGTCATTTGAATTAGATGCTGAAATTGCAAGCTCATAAAAAGGACTGGTGCGCCAAAGTAGGACGGAAGCCCATCCTGTTGCTCTGCGGATATTGTTGGCATTCTCCCATGTTGAGATAAGCATTCTGTCACAGCGTTGTATCCAGTCAAACCTGCTGTCGTATCTGCCAAGCCTGAATAAGTTTCGAGCCATAGAGGAGCCGGATGCGGGGATCACACTGTCGTCATTTTCTTGTTTCCTTGCGAACAGTTCATCCATGTTCTCGGATGTGTACCAAAACAAACCTGTTTCTGTGTCGTAAAATTGATCAAAACTCACAAGTGTTAATTCTCGGGCCTCATTCAGCCAGCGCGGATCAAATGTCACTTCGTATAAATCAAGGCAAGCTGCAATTGAAAAGCTGTAATCCTCAAGAAAACCCTCAATATGCGCCCCTACCTTTGCGTGGTAGACATGGCGTAAAGTACCATCAGGTTTTTTAGCTGTTTTCAAAATAAATTCCATTGCTTTCTCAGCTCTACTTAAATGTGAGGCATCATCAAAGGCCCGATAAGCAGCGCATAGTCCAGAGACAGTAAGTGCGGTCCAAGAGGTGAGAATTTTATCATCTAAACCTGGTTTTACTCTTGGCGTGTGGGTTGGATTACCAGATGCATCCTTTCCATCTCTATAAAAAGCAAGGGTCTTGTTTATTAATAAGAGTCTCTCTCGAAATTGATCCAATGACATTCCCGCCTTTTTAGCCAAAACGTCATCAGAGTCCCATTTCATCAGGATGTTGTTTCCATGTTCCCAGTTTGATCTCCCATCGATGTCATAAGCGATCATCACGAGCTTTAAATCATCAGCTTGAAGTGCTTCCGTGAGTTCCGTGTGAGACCACACATAGTATTTCCCCTCGACCCCATCGCTATCAGCATCTAATGCAGATAGAAACCCACCTGATGGATCGTCAAGTTCTTTCAGAATAAAATCGATGATGCCATAGCATACATCTTTATATCTGGGTTCTTTAAAACGTTGCCATGCATGCGCATAGGTTGATAAAAGCTGCGCATTGTCATAAAGCATCTTTTCGAAATGTGGGACCATCCAATCGGAATCTGTACTGTATCGTGCAAAACCTCCGCCAGCTTGGTCGTAGATTCCACCTCTCGACATCATGTCTAATGTGAGCTGAACCTGTCTTAGAATGTCGATGTCACCACGTTCGGTTCCGTAATGTAACAGGAAATCTAGGTTCGTTGGAATGGGGAATTTCGGTGCGCCATTTGACAAACCTCGTTGTCGGTCAAACTGCAATCTCCAAGCGTCGACTTTGGAATCTATATCGGCCCCATATTTATTCCTTTCGGACTTTGGCCAAGGTCTCCCGCCGGCATTTTTTGCAAGCCCTTCCTTGTCGGCAATAATTAAATCAGAAGAAATGACGCCTTGAGTCAGTTTTCCTGCATATTCTTCCATCCTCTTTTGATCACTTATCTTCAAGGCAATCAAACTCTCGAGTTGTTGAATAAACCGATCTTTGGGGAAATAGGTGCCTCCGAAAACAGGTCTGCCGTCAGGTAAGGCGATACAATTTAAAGGCCATCCACCTTGATTTGTCATTAACTGGACAGCATTCATATAGATTTGATCCACATCCGGGCGTTCCTCTCTGTCAACCTTGATACTCACAAAATGTTCATTAATAAACGCTGCGGCTTCTTTATTTTCAAAGGTTTCATGTTCCATGACATGGCACCAATGACATGCGCTATATCCTATGCTGATAAAGATTAATTTATCCTCAGCCTTCGCTTTTTCAAAAGCTTCATTGCCCCAAGGCATCCAATCCAAAGGATTGTGAGCATGTTGCTGTAAATACGGGCTCGAAGAGTGAATGAGTGAATTTGTGTGTGTTGTGTCGCTCATTGTGTCAGTTCGGGGAGGTGTTAATGGTCCACATGAACCAATAGAAGACAATACCGATATGGCCATAACAGATAGAACAATTCGCATCAGAACCTTGCCCGACCTCTTTTGTTATATCCCCTCGGTTTGTTTGTTCCTCTAGGCGCTTTCCAGCCATTCTTCTTTCTTTTCTTGCTGTAATTACGTCGACTGAAACTACTTTGATACTTTATAATCTTAGAAACAGAAATCTGCAGAGTCCCGTAGGTGTCATTGCGACCGGGGTTACCCCTGGGACTGTTAAATGATTCCGAGTACTGATGATTTTGAATGTAGCTTTCAGGATCGGATATATCAAGCGTATTGATTAATTCTAAATGTGTGGGACTGCTTAAGACTCTTCCGATGTCGTCCAATGTCTCGGGGTCAGCATATGTCGTGCTCACATCGTCAATGTAATCTGTGAACGTCAAAGACCACACCATCTCAAGTGACAATCTCCAATTCTTATTGAGGGTAAATGCAGCGCCAACCCCCATAGGAATTGCAACACTTGATTTCGCGTAAGCAGTACCCTCAGTTTGATAGTCTCTTAAATCATACCATAAGTTATAGTCAAATTCAGTAGGGTTTGTATTGATTAAACCTGCGCTGTATTGATATTCAGCGGCTTCTTGTGTAATTCTTGCTTGCGGATTATGTCTGAAATAGGAGAGTCCAGCTATGCCGTAGAGTTCCCCACTGACATTTCTACGAAATTGATAAGGCAGCATGTTTGGGCGTGCCCAAACAATTCCTTGCACCCTCACAGAACCTTCATAAATTCGATTTCTAAAATGAGCGTTTCTTGCAACTCGATCTTTATTTATCGTAGCTTCATCTGTGTCCTCAGTGAAAACTGTTCCAAAACTACCCTTCACCGAGATGATATTGTTAAAACGATATCTCGCAAAAAGATGGGATGAGAATTTGGTTTGGTCAACATGCAGATCAAAAATCAAATCACGCCGCGTCAGTTCTTCTCCACCGATGTCACCCAAATAATGCCCTGTTCCAGCAGCAATACCAACATCCCATCGGTATTGTCCATGCAAGGAAGTGCACCCTATAAAAAGGGCGGCAAGTACGAAGAAAAGTTTATGAATACTCATAGGTTATTTCACTCGGCGAAGTATATAACGTGAACAGTATATGCCGTTAGAGGAGCCTTCATTTGGTGATTGTACGCCTGTATTTACGAATGCGAGCTCCCAACCCTCTTCGCCTAATTCGTTAAGTTTTTCGTTGACATTTTGGTCATTTTCGAAAATATTATCCATTTTAATTCCTACCACACTGTAAAGATTCTTGATTTTCTTTTCGTCAAGTGATCCAGAACCATTGTCTGAGAGCATTCTGCTACGACCTAGTCCGCCTGGAACAATAGATTCTATTGTCGTGAATGTTTGATACTCATAACTGGGTGCTGGTGTGTTAAATGCAAAAATTGTTGATATAACTAAAACTGCTGCGCCTGTAGCTAAAATAATATTTGTTAGTTTTTTCATACAGGCAATTTAGTAATAAGTGAGTTAATACAGATGCCTCTTGCTACCTTTGAATCTTAAATAAATTAAAACATGCCATTAAGCTCAAAGGATCCTTCTATTTCGTCGCTCATTTCAAAGGAGCGTATACGCCAAACCGAGGGTGCTGAACTGATTGCCTCGGAGAACTATACCAGCGATGTGGTCATGGAAGCTCAAGGTTCAATCCTTACAAATAAATACGCAGAGGGCTTGCCTCGAAGACGCTATTACGGCGGGTGTGAATTTGTAGATGAAATTGAACAATTAGCGATTGACAGAGTTTGCGACCTTTTTGGTGCAGCCTGGGCAAATGTTCAACCCCATTCAGGTGCTTCGGCAAACGCAGCGGTGATGCTCGCTTGTCTTTCTCCTGGAGATAAAATATTGGGCTTTGATCTGTCTCATGGTGGACACTTAACGCATGGTTCCCCTGTTAACTTTAGTGGGAAACTCTACAATCCTGTGTTTTACGGTGTAGAAGAAGAGACAGGACGCGTTGATATGGATAAAGTTGAAGCGGTTGCAAAACGCGAAAAACCCAAGATGATTATATGCGGAGCGTCCGCCTATGCGCGTGACTGGGATTACCCGCGTTTCAGAGAAATTGCTGACAGTGTAGGCGCCATTTTACTCGCAGATATAAGCCACCCATCTGGTCTGATCGCCGCCAAACTACTTGCCGACCCGATGCCATATTGTCACGTCGTGACCACAACGACTCATAAAACACTGCGAGGACCTCGTGGAGGCATCATTATGATGGGCCAAGATTATCCAAATCCGTGGGGACGTAAAAACCCCAAAGGTATCGTTCGTCCCATGTCAGCGATTCTGGACAGTGGTGTATTTCCGGGCATGCAAGGTGGCCCCCTTGAACATGTGATCGCAGCAAAAGCTGTTGCCTTCGGAGAGGCCCTTTCGCCTGCATATCGCGCGTATTGTAAGCAGGTCATAAATAATGCGCAAGCGATGGCTTCTGCATTTATCGCAAGGGGATATCATCTCATATCCGGAGGGACCGACAATCACCTCATGCTTATAGATCTGAGAAATAAGAATATTACCGGAAAAGCTGCAGAGATTGCATTGGGCAAAGCAGATATTACAGTGAACAAGAACATGGTGCCATTTGATACCCGTTCTCCATTTGTCACTTCTGGAATGAGGGTAGGTACTCCTGCTGTCACCACGCGAGGACTGGTCGAATCTGACATGGAGGATTTGGTCGCTTGGATGGATGAAGCCATTTGTAATTACGAAGACGAATCCATTCTAGAGAAGATAGGGAAAGAAGTAAAAGCAAAGATGTCTACATATCCTTTGGTCAAATAACCACCTATCTTTTATAAGTCAGGTCTTTTTCTCTTTTTTTGAAGATTATCTCGCCCCATAGGATCGTCTTCAATGTCATTGTTGAGTTCTTCAAATCTTCCTTCAGGGTTACTTAGTAAAGTGATGCGTGTGACACTTCCGCCTGAAAACAACATTTGGATATGCGCACATGTTGCGTTGTTTCGGCTCATTTTTTCGTTGCCATCGACGGAATAATAAAGAACGGTTCCGTTTCCAATCACATCAACTTTATGGAGCTTACCTTCTTTAAATGTCGCATCCAAGTTGCGTCCTGATATTTTGTGGTCTAGGGAGTCATTTGCAGGACTGAAGACATTCGCTCTTCCGATTAATTTCATAACGGATGGTTTGTTTTGCTTTAAAACCATTTTCACGGAGTCACTTGTCATTTCATCTTCTTCAGACCAAACCACTGGTTCTCCAAGGAGCCATATCTCATCGGATTTCCTGTCCCACGACAACGAGTCTCCATCCCCTGAAAATGAACCTTGTTCAAAGATCACACCTCCGTATGCAAACAATAAATCCTGTTCTCTTTCAAGGATACTGCAATTCATTTTCAGTGTATCCTCTCCCTCTATGTTAATTAATTTCACAAAGGAAGCATCGTCGTTAATTTTAACAATCTCGGACCCCTTTCTTCGACTTGCATAATCTCCGCAAACAGTCATTGCTGAAGAGGAGTCGCATACCGTGACGTTGCCCCATGCTTGCCCCTCATTTTTTTTGCGATTTACAACGATGCTGTCTCCCGAGAGTAATCCCTGTATGTCCTTGATACTCGCTTTTCCAGCAAACCATCCTTTCTCGGTTTCGCCATCGTATTTACCCCTCTCACACGCTATCAGTGCACCATTAACATCGATGACAGAATGCTTAAAGAGCAACAACGTTTTGTCGTTTCGATCAACAGCGAGAGAGTCTGAAAGAATGCGGTCTTCATTCTCAATAATTTCCACGTTTCCTCCAGCATATAAACGGTCTGTAAGCGAACTATAAACCCCGACATCACTTGTCAGGATTCTGTCTCCTTCAATAATTTGGGCGCTTTGAACGTAAGACACTGACTTTGAATTTAAACCGTATTGCAATGAAGGGCACTCTATCGTGAATTCCTCGTGTACGAACCTTACGCCTTCCCTAATATCGACCATCTCACTTTCTGGATCAAGAACCGCATAATTTGCCCACATCTCAGATCTTTCTCCCGATGTGGAGATTTCATAGATGTACACGCTACTGAAAACTTCGAACTGTCCATTGTCGAACCTGTAAGCACTGTCACAAGTAAGAATAGCATCCCCTAACCCCAGTTTTACATTCCCTACTAACCGGGTTGCGTCAGAGATATTTGGATCCCTTTCAATGACTTCAGCTTCTAAAATTTCAATCTGTTTCTTTGCTTCTTCTGGATCTGTTTGGGCTGAAAGTTCAAACGCAAAAAAAGAAGATGCAAAGAAGTAAGCCCCAAGCAAAAAGAGAGGTAGAGTTAAATGATCGATGCGGTTTATATTCATCCAACGACTCCGGCTGCAACTGTTGCGTGCGTACTCGGGTCCACTAAGATAAACGCTCCAGTGATACGATTCTTGCGATAGCTGTCAATTAAAACGGGAGAAGCTGTTTTGATTGAAATTCGAGCGATATCATTTACCCCAACAGTTTTATTCTTTTCATCTCTGTGGAGCGTATTAATATCGATCCGATATAAGACATCTGTTATTTTTGCTTGCACTTCATGTGTCAAGTGTCTCAGTAAGAATCTAGACGATGTATTGAGCGGTTTGTCACCAAGCCAACAAATCCGAGCATCCAAGACATTTGTTTTTTCGGGCTGATTGTTTTCCCTGACAAGCATGTCCCCACGAGATAAATCAATGTCATCTGTTAGCGTCATGGTCACGCTAAGTGGTGGGAATGCTTTTTCGAGTTTCTTCTCTCCGAGATAAATGTCCTTAATGGTTGATTTTATTTCACTGGGAAGCGCAACGACCTTATCACCTGGTTTAAAAATCCCAGAGGCGATCCGTCCTGCATAGCCACGAAAATCTCGGTGTTCATCTGTTTGCGGCCTGATGACGTACTGCACTGGAAAACGACAGTCCTGAAGATTTCGATCGGCGCCAACATGAACGTTTTCTAGGCAATGAAGAAGGGTGGAGCCACCATACCATGTCATGTTCTCAGAACGATCCACAACATTGTCCCCATGAAGTGCGCTAATCGGGATGAATGTTATATCAGTGATGTCGAGACGTGAACTGAAGCTTTTGTATTGATTGACGATATCACGATATCTCCCCTCGTCGTAATTCACAAGATCCATTTTATTGACGCAAACGATGAGGTGCCGTAATCCCAAGAGTGATGCAATAAAACTGTGTCTATGCGTTTGCTCTAAAAGTCCATGTCTGGCATCAATTAAAATGATTGCAAGATCTGCGGTAGACGCACCCGTAACCATATTCCTTGTGTATTGAATATGTCCAGGTGTATCCGCAATAATAAACTTTCTTTTTGGGGTCGCAAAATACCTGTAGGCAACATCTATCGTTATTCCCTGTTCTCTTTCAGCACGTAACCCGTCAGTCAGTAAACTCAAGTCGACCCCCTCAAGCCCCTTTTGTTTTGATGCATCGTTAATCGCGTCAAGTTGATCCTCAAAAATGCTTTTAGAATCGAATAATAGTCTGCCTATAAGTGTACTCTTTCCGTCATCTACACTTCCAGCGGTAGTGAATCTAAGTAAGCCATTGTCTGTTGTTGTATTTCCGCTCATGTCCCTAAATGCTAAAAGTATCCATCCTTTTTTCTGTCTTCCATGGCAGAGGAACTTCTTTTGTCATCTACTCTTCCGCCCCTTTCTGTGATTCTTGTTGCAGCGACCTCTTCAATAATTTTCTCTAGATTATCTGCACTGCTTTCAAAAGCGCCGGTAATTGTCAAATCACCTAACGTTCGAAACCGAACCTGCATCATTTCAGGTGTTTCGTTTTCTTTAAGCGGAAGAAAATCAGAATTGGATAAAATTTGACCATCTCTCGTGATACATTCTCTTTGATGAGAAAAGTATAAACTAGGAAGTGCGATTTTTTCTCTCAAAATGTAATTCCAAACGTCGAGTTCTGTCCAGTTATTGAGTGGAAACACTCTGAAATGTTCGCCAGGGGCGTGCATGCCATTAAATAAATTCCAGAGTTCAGGACGTTGGTTTTTCGGGTCCCATTGGCTGAAATCGTCTCTGTGTGAGAAAAAACGTTCTTTCGCACGTGCCTTTTCTTCATCGCGCCTAGCGCCTCCTATGCACGCGTCAAATTTGTTCTCTTCAATGGTGTCAATTAAGGTCGTGGTCTGAAGTTTATTGCGACTTGCATTGTGGCCAGTTTCTTCCTGAACTTTTCCTTGATTAATTGTTTCCTGCACACTTCCTACAATCAGGTGAACGCCTAAATCGGCAACTAAATTGTCCCTAAATGCAATCGTTTCAGGGAAATTATGACCTGTATCAATATGAACGAGGGGCATCGGTATTTTTGCAGGAGCAAACGCTTTTGATGCGAGATGTGTCACCACGATACTGTCTTTTCCACCGCTAAAAAGGATCGCAGGACGGTCAAATTGTGCCGCAACCTCTCTAAGCACGAAAATAGATTCTGCTTCTAATTCTGTAAGATGATCAAGATTGTAACTCTCCTCCATTTTATTCTTTATCTCGACCTAGTTTGCCGTATTTAAACCAAACTCTTTCATGGTAATAGTAGAGTAACAATTTAAGGACCATCTCTGTCCCCATTAACCACAATGATTTAGTGATGTTCTGTGTGAAAACATAGGCCAAAATAAACGTCGTAAGCGATGCAATTAAGCGCCATGTGATGGTCTTTGCAATATGCCTAATACGAGATTTCTTTGCGTCCATTTTAAATCCTACTATTATTGTGCGAATTTAGGGTGTGCAGCTAGTTTTTCTTCAACTGTTGCCCAGTTTGTGAAATGAAATCCCCTATCGTCGATGTAAACTGTTGCGGCAAACTTGCTATTGCTCACATTATCGAATAAATGAGTCATTTCGTATTTCTCTAGCCACTCCTCAATAACGAGCGCAGGTCTGGAACTCATTATTTTGAGGACATACCCTTTGTCTTTAAGCCTCTGTAAGACTTCATGCGCGCCATCCATTGGCGGGTCATACGCATTCTCAAGCCCTTGAAATCCTTTGCTATATCTGTGAATTACCCCATCAAAGTCCACTGCCAAAGTCTTCCTTTTATCTAAAGTCTTCAACTCTTTTGAAGGGACTGGAGCCAATTCAAGAATGTGGGTAACACATTCTTGCACTTGCATATTTGTAGTGTCAAGATCTATAAAACGAGAAAGTGGCGCTTCATAATCCTTGACGTGTCGGTCTTCTTTTCCTCGCACTTCGTTTGTATGAACATAGATCTCTGTGACCTCTGTGGCGGATTTCAACTCTTCTCGAATCTCCCGATAAGGTGAAACGAATGAGACCACAACAATCTCTTCTTGGGCATGCAGATATTGTGCGATGTTTTGAGCCCGACGAATATTGGCTTCTCGTCCAACTCTAGAATAATCTTGATTCGTCGTCAGCTTTCTAAGATCGTCTCCATCAATGTGGAAAGGCGCATACCCTTGTCGTCTAAGTTGTTTCACAAGCGCAAGTGCGAGTGTTGTTTTACCATGGCCGGGCTGACCTGTAAACCAATAGATCATTTCAAATCAGCATTGAGTAGAAGTGTTTGTTCTCTATCAGGACCCACACTTAATATGGAAATAGGAACACCCGTTTCTTCCTCGATCATTTTTACATATGCATTGAGAGAGTCGGGAACATTCGCGACATTTCTCAAACCAGTCAGATCTCCAGGCCAACATTCAAATGTTTTATAGACAGGTTGAACTTCGTTTGGCTCGATGCCATAAGGAAGATAATCAATGTTTTCCCCTTTGTAGATGTAATGGGTACACACTTCAATTTCGTCAAATTCCCCCAATACATCGGCTTTCATCATACATAGCTGAGTCACGCCATTCACCATAATCGCATACTTTAATTGGGGTAAATCTAACCAGCCACACCTTCGGGGTCTACCAGTTGTTGCGCCAAACTCACTTCCTGACGCTCTTAGTTTTTCACCTGTTTCTCCGAGAAGTTCAGTTGGGAAAGGGCCAGAACCTACACGCGTACAATATGCTTTGAAGATGCCGAACACTTCACCAATTTTATTTGGAGGAAGTCCCAAGCCAGTACATGCACCCGCAGTAATGGTATTTGAAGATGTCACAAATGGGTATGTACCGAAATCAATATCCAGCATGGTGCCTTGGGCGCCCTCAGCGAGGATGCCTTTGCCACTTTTCAAGGTGTTATTTAAAACGTGTTCGCTATCGATAAATTTAAATTTCTTGAGGAATTCAATAGCCTCGAGCCACTTTGTCTCAGACTCAGTTAAATCATATTCATAGTTCGGGTACTGACCTAAAATATTCACGTGTTTGTCTCTCAATTGTGTGAATCGCTTCTTAAATGAGGGACTTTCTATGTCACCAATTCGCAATCCATTTCTTCCAGTTTTATCCATGTATGTTGGCCCAATCCCTTTTAATGTGGAGCCAATTTTTGCCTTTCCTTTCGCCTGTTCAGATGCCGCATCTAAATGGCCGTGTGTCGGCATGATTAAATGTGCTTTGCGTGCAATGACCAGAGAGTCAAAAGGACTAACACCACTCTTTAACAGCCCCTCCACTTCGCTTTGGAAAATAACAGGGTCAATGACCACACCATTGCCAATCACATTTAAGATATTGTCACGAAATATTCCACTAGGAATAGTATGTAACACGTGTTTTTTACCGTCAAAAATCAAAGTGTGTCCTGCATTCGGTCCTCCTTGAAACCTTGCAATCACTCCGTATTTTGGTGTGAGAACATCTACAATTTTACCTTTTCCTTCGTCGCCCCATTGGAGCCCTAGTAGTACGTCAGCTTTCATACTTCTGTTTGTTTTTACGCTTTCGCGCATAGATGTTTAATGAGTGATGGAGGATTTCGATATCGAATAACTCCTCTAAAGTTGCTTTTAT
>CAJXHE010000059.1 GCA_913051865.1 uncultured Flavobacteriales bacterium | reverse complement strand
TCTATGGGTTCTACTTTACTCGACACGAATCCCAAACCCATATATTGATCCTTCGTAATCTGAGTGAAGGGAGGATAATCGACACCGAGATGTTCAGCCAACAAGAAATACCCAGAAAGAGCAATGTAATAGGGGACTCCCGTAGCCAAGACCATCTCTAGAAGGGCCCCTCTTTTAGGCGTTGATGAATTCACAGCCCAATCTCTTGCAGCTTCCTTATTGACAAGCCCATCGTCAGCCCATATTTTAGGGTAGATATCTATAACAAGATAATGGGTAGAAGTATATTCAAGTGCGACGTCAAGAATATAGGATGAATTCCCAATTCTTTGGCTAGATGAACACACGCTAAACCCCTTCAGAGGATCCAAGTAATGGGGGTCGATACCTCTGTAACACGTACTGCTTCCTAAGAAAAGAAAATCTAAGGTGTCTGATTTAGATCTCTCCATTAATTCAGCGGTCTTCAATCTTACTGCTCCATTATCAGAACGTCCAGAAATAAAATATGTTTCAATGGATTGAAAATTCATGGCCACAGTCCACAATACCCCCCACGAGATGAGCAGTGAGAAAATGAACAAGACGAAGCGGGAGAGGAAGGATTTCATTTGGCCTAAAATTGGAAATAAATGAAACTCGACTCAGAATGTAAATTCTTAAAACAAAGCCAAACACAAATACCATAAGTAAACCACCTTAGTGGTTGAAATTTCTTGGTGACCCACCATCTAGGGATGGTACCGTCACGCTGAAGCCAATCAACGAAAACCATCACGCCAATCCACACGAATGCCGTGTAAACAACATGTGTGATGGGTTTTTCGGGTGTGGGGAGCTCTGAGCAACCCACGATGTAATTCAACGCACCTGAAACTGTATCTGCCCTGAAGAAAACCCACGCAAGACAAACTAGAGCGAAGGTTGAGCCCATTGACCAAACATCTTTAAGGCTGGGCAAAAGCTTCCCTTCAGCAACGACATCGGACGTGTGTTTTCTGTTGCGTTTTAATAGTATTAGAGGCACAAAAAGAAAGGCGTGAATGGCGCCCCAGATGACGAACGTCCAATTTGCGCCGTGCCAGAATCCACTCACGATAAAGATGACAGCGACGTTTCTAATAACTTGCCATTGTGAACCCCGAGATCCACCAAGTGGGATGTATAAATAATCGCGAAACCATGTACTTAGCGAGATATGCCAACGGCGCCAAAATTCTGCGATGTCACGTGAGAAATATGGGAACTTGAAATTTGTGGAGAGGCGTATCCCGAAAAGACGACCTGTTCCGATCGCGATGTCAGAGTAACCACTGAAATCGCCATAGATCTGGAAGGCAAAGTAGAATACGCCTAGCATAAGTGTGGGGCCGGAATACAATTCTGGCGCATCGAAAATTGTGTCTGCGAGACGCGCACATGTATCTGCGACGACGACCTTTTTAAACATCCCCCAGAGCATGAGACGCAGGCCCGAAATGGCGAGGTCTTTGTCGAACGTTCGAGATCGCTCGATTTGAGGGAGGAGTTTCGACGCTCTTTCGATGGGACCGGCCACAAGCTGAGGAAAAAAGCTTACAAAGGCAGCGAATGCGATGGGGTCGCGCGTGGGTATAAGTTTGCCACGGTAAATATCGATGGAGTAGCTCAGGGTTTGGAATGTATAGAAACTAATGCCAACAGGAAGAATAATATTAAGAGAGGAAGCGTGCATCTCAACCCCCACTCCTGCCCATGCTTCTATCCAGCTTTCTATGAAAAAATTCGCGTACTTAAAATAGGCAAGCAATCCAAGATTTGTCACCAGAGAGATCGCTAAAAATAATTTTTCATGGGACTTCGAAACGGCCTTCTCTATAGCTCTGCCAGCAAAAAAGTCAACGAAAGTAGAGAAAGCAATCAGTCCTAAGAATCTCCAGTCCCACCACCCGTAAAAGACGTAGCTGGACATCACCAAAAGCGTGTTCTGAAATCTCAGCTGGTGCTTACTTTTGGTCAGCATCCAGTACATCGCAAAAACGATGGGAAGGAAAATGAGAAATTCTACTGAGTTAAATAACACGTCTGCAAATATGAGATGTTAAGGCTTGGAAATAGTTCTTCCAACAGCATTAGACCACAATTCACTTCTGTACTTTCTCCACCCCACAGATTGCTGAGGCTCAAAGACGCGCTCAACCGTTTTTGTTTCCAACAATTCATTCTGTGTGACGACCCCCATAGAAATTGCCGCCATAAACGCAACTCCCACAGCAGTCGATTCTAACAAAGCAGGTCGCACCACAGAAACCCCAAGCAGGTTTGCTTGGAATTGCATCAGGTAGTCATTTGCCGCCGCGCCGCCGTCAACCTGTAGCTTTAATAAAGAAATGCCTGAATCTTCCTGCATGGCATTTAGAACGTCTTGCGATGAAAATGCAAGCGATTCGAGTGTGGCCCTTATGATCGCATTGCGATCTGTGTCGCGGGTGAGACCGAAAATCGCACCACGTGCATGCATGTCCCAGTATGGCGTACCTAGACCGGCAAATGCAGGAACCACCACAACAGATGAGTGGGGATTCGATTCTGAATCGGCTTGTGCGATCGAGGACGACAGCGCGACATCTTCAAGGATTTCTATCCCGTCTCGGAGCCATTGTAAAGCTGCACCTGCTACAAACACACTGCCTTCTAGCGCATACGTCGTCACACCTTCTATTTGCCACGCTACAGTGTTCAGAAGACCGGAAGGCGTGTCAGGGATTTGTGACCCCGTGTTCATGAGCATAAAACACCCCGTTCCGTAGGTGTTCTTTGCAGTGCCTGGAGTAAAACAACATTGTCCGAAAAGTGCGGACTGTTGATCTCCAAGAATTGCGGCAATAGGGATTGACCCAAAAGACGCCGAGTCATAGTGTCCGAAAATTGAAGCGGACGGCCTCACTTCTGGGAGTATTTCTCGAGGCACCCTTAAAAAGCTTAACATCTTCGAATCCCACGCCATGGACTTGATATTAAACAACAAGGTGCGGGAGGCATTTGACACATCCGTGGCGTGCACTTTTCCATCTGTTAAATGATAGAGCAGCCAACTGTCTATCGTTCCGAAACACAACTCGCCCTTTTCAGCCCGTGATCTTGCCCCCTCCACGTGATCGAGAATCCACGCCACTTTTGTGCCTGAAAAATATGGATCGAGCATAAGGCCTGTGGATTGTTTGGTGTACTCGGCAAGGCCTGAAGCTCGAAGTTCGTCACATATGTCAGCGGTGCGCTTATCCTGCCATACGATCGCATTGTAGATGGGTTTGCCCGTTGATTTATCCCAAATCACAACTGTCTCTCTCTGATTTGTTATTCCCATCGCGAGGACCTCAGATCCCTGTAAAATTTCATGCTTGAGAATGTCCTCCAAAACTTGATAGGTGGAGTCTAGGATTTCCAGCGGGTCGTGTTCTACATAACCCGGTTGAGGATAGATTTGAGTAAACTCTGTTTGGGCCATTCCAAACACCTTCCCTTTTCGATTAAAAAGCACAGCTCGAGTGCTCGAGGTACCCTGATCAATTGATATAATGAAATCAGACATAAGGGGTGAGTTTGAGGGTTAGATTTATTATCTTCTGCAAAATAAGAAGCACCACCCAATATGCAAGCATACGACGTAGAAACTGACGACGGATTAAGGTTAAAAGTTCAGAGATGGAATGAAATAAAGAAGCCAAGTCGCTCGCTTATAATCATTCACGGTTTGGGGGAACACCAAGATCGTTACAAGCACGTTGCCGCTCATTTTTCGAAAGATGGATTCCAAGTATACAGTTATGACCAAAGGGGACATGGGCAATCTGAGGGCAAACTGGGACATTCACCTGGCATCTCCTCAAATATTCGCGATTTAGAACGTGTCATTGAAAGTATTCCGCACGAAAACCTATTCATCTACGGACACAGTTTTGGTGGAAATGTTCTCGCAAATTTTCTCATCAGGAAAGATTGCGCATCCTTACGTGCTTCAGTTCTAACGGGAGCTTGGCTCAGACTTTTCAAAGAACCTTCGACGTTCGAGGTCGCACTGGCGACTCTCATGAATAAAATCTATCCGAAATACACTCAGGACAATCAAGTCATCCCCAAGACACTGTCTAACATCGAAAAAATAGCTGAAGACTACGTCAGTGACCCCTTGGTCCACAAGCAAATCACCGCTGGGCTATTTAAAAGCTTTCATGCAAGCGGACTTTATGCGATTGAAAACGCCTCATACATCTCAACGCCCACACTCGTCATACACGGCGCAGACGATATCATTACACACCCCACAGGCAGCAAACAATTGGCAGAGAGAATGGGAGAATTGGCGACACTCCGTATCTACGAAAACACACAACATGAACTCCACAATGATCACATTGTCAATGAAATGTTATCTGACATAAGCAAATGGTTTGCTGAGATCAAAATCAATCAATAACACAGACAAAACATGGGCGACATCACGAACTACGCGATTCCGTTTTTTCTTATCACGCTTTTGGCTGAATTGTCGATAAGCCTCTACGGAAAAAGAAAGTTTTACACCTCAAACGATACGTTTGCAAGTCTGTCTATGGGCATTGGAAGCATCGTTGCCTCATTGTTTTCAAAGGGAATTAAGTTCACTGTATTTACGTTCCTATATACCTATCGAATTATTGATATTCCCATGATGTGGTGGGGGTTTGTTCTCATCTTAATCGCGGACGATTTTGCGTATTACTGGTTTCACAGAATGAGCCACCGCATGCGTTACTTCTGGGCATCACATGTGGTGCATCACTCCTCCCAGAAATACAATCTCTCCACTGCCCTACGCCAAACCTGGACTGGTGAAATATCAGGCTCCTTCATGTTTTATGCTTGGATGCCATTGGTCGGGTTTGAGCCAATCTGGATTCTCACTGCCCAGTCTATAAGTCTGATCTATCAATACTGGATCCACACAGAAATGATCGGCAAACTCCCGAGATGGATTGAATTCATCTTCAACACCCCTTCTCATCACAGAGTGCACCACGGAAGTGATTTGAAATACTTGGACATGAATTATGCTGGAATCTTGATTATTTGGGACCGAATGTTTGGCACATTTATTAAAGAAACAGAGACTCCTCGATACGGTTTGGTTCAAAACATCAATACCTACAACCCTGTTCGCATTGCTTTTATTGAATGGGGGTCGGTCATCAAAGACGTTTGGAGGGCGCCTGGATTATATAACAAGATCCAGTACGTATTTGGACCTCCTGGATGGAGCCACGACGGTTCAACATTGACTACTGATGAAATGAAAGCAGACGCAGAAAAGCCGCACAAGACTACCTCTCCCACTTAATTTTTCTGTATTTCTCTAGTTTAAGAAGCTGTGCCAAATAAGACAGCACCAATCTCAAAGTCTCACCTATAAACTTCGGACGCCAGATGAGAAGCACAAAAAACAGTGCCGCTGAACTTCCGAAATGCAACACGCGAACATGGCTCTCAAAAAGGGCTACAAATGACGCTACAAGAAAGAGGACAGGCATGACATATTTCATGTATTTCTGTCCATAGAGAAAGATTAATTGCTTTAAACCTATGCTGATTATCAAAGGCTTATGTTCCCTGAGAAGCTGAACGAGTCCAGCAGTGATTCGGCCTTGGCGTCGGCCACTGTAGAACAGATCCCAGTTGACATCATTTACGATTGCTCTAGGCTCAAGTAGGACACGCTTGCCTGCCTTCATCACGACTAGCGCTCTGACAAGGTCGTCAAGTATCAAGTCTGTGGGGAGAACCGACGTAAGTGACTTTCTGATGACATAAAGCGCGCCGCACATTCCTGTGGTAGATCCTTTTCTGCTTTCGCGATGTTTCAAACCATTCATGAGTCGCCGTGTCGGAGACGCATCTCCCTCAAGTTCAAGCTGACTCGTGACGGCGCCTACATCGGGGTCTGAGAGATGAGAAAGCAAGAAGAATACTGCATTTTTCGAAAATGTTTGCCGTACATCAGAACAAAGAAGAAGCGGGTATTTAGAGAGCGCGATTGCGCGATTTAAAGCATTTGGCTTCCCTTGTCTTTCGGTAATTAAATCATATATTATCAACCCTTTATCTGCTAAGTCTTGAAGTATTTCATTAGACCCATCATCTGACCCATCGGAAACGACAATGATCTCATATTGAGAGATCTCAGCATCCTGAAACTGAGCGATGACTTCATGGACTTTCCTGCTGATGTGGTTGGACTCATTGTGACATGCAATCACCGCAGAAATACCATCGAGCGCAAGTGGAGATCTTGAATCAAGAAGCACACTGGGTTTGACATCAGGCAGAATAAAAAGCGCCAAAAAATAATCCATCGCTGGAAGGATTATAAATGCCAATACGGTGAGATAGATTACAAGTATCATAACACCCACAAATCTACCTTACACAACATCAATGATTTCAATATTTCTGCCTTGAAAATTGATCTTTTGACCTTTTTGCTTTCCCATCATGGCAATACCCAATGGTGAACCACCAGATATTGCATAGCAATCATCACCCAGAACATTGATCTTACCCAGACCGATGGAAATAAAGTAGTTGCCTTGACTTGTCACAACAAGGGCCCCAAGCTGAACGGAGGTGACATCAACTTCTAATGATATTTTTGACAGCTCATTTTTTAAAACCTGTGCTTTACGAAGTTGAGCAGTACTGAGTGCAAGCTCTCTCTCCATCATCGCTCTCCCCGTTTCATGCTTGTCTCCAGCAGTGCTTTTTGTCGCCGAATTTTTTGATTCAGTTGTAGACTCAATGGCGGACATGGCTGAATTCACTTTATCATCGACCAACGAATAAAGCGCGCTCAAAAACAATTCTTTTAATTCTTTATAAATCACGGTACAAAACTACACGTAGCTTTATAAAAGAATCGTAAATTTCTGAACATAAGAAGAAAGAAAATTAAACCCTGTGCGATATCATGACATTTAGAATCATCATTTGTTCTTTTGCCCTTGTCTTTTCTATCAAAAGCGCAGCGCAGCATGTTCCACAAACAAGCTACATGGTACGATCAGAAATGCCCGATTGGGCACAAAAAATGTATTCGGGGGATGATGATGTAAAAGAAGTTCGATCAGGCTATGAGCTTTGGCAAGCCGAAAACCCCACGATAAAAAATCAGCACACGCAATTCTACAAGCGTTGGATGAGGCAAATGCAATGGCCTCTCGTACAACCCGACTTTGGGTACACTGAAAGGACTGAAATCTCTAAAAACAACAGATCATCGAGGTCGGGAAGTTGGACTGAGCTGGGCCCTTGGCATTATGATCCTGAAGTGGCGATGTACTTCGAGGTTCAGTCACCTGGCGCTTGCCATGTGTATACTGTGGAACAAGCCTATTCAAACCCCGATATCGTGTATTGTGGGACAGCAACAGCGGGCATGTACCGCTCTGAAAATAAAGGTATGAACTGGGATTTAATCTCAGGCAACCTCCCCGTCACGGGTGTGTATAGCATTGCCATATCAAAAACGGATGCAGACCTCGTTTTTCTCGGTTCTGGAAATGGGGCTTTATACAGGTCTGAAAACGGAGGGGCGAGCTGGACGACTTGTGGTGATATCACATTTCAGAATACGTCAAGATGGTATCGAACGCTCATGTTCACCGATCTAGGTCTTTTTGCTGCAACAGATAATGGCCTCTGGTTTTCTGACGATTTGGGCAATTCGATGCAGCTTATTGCCAATGGTGAGTTTATGGAACTGGAGCAACATCCTACAGACACAAATGTGATTTACACTGTGAAACTTCAAGGCGGGGGGACACGCTTTATGAAATCGACCGATGGGGGAATGACTTTCCAATATATGGGTTTTGGTTGGCCAATCACACCAAGTGGAAGTGAACAAAAAAGAACCGAAATTGCCGTCACTGCAGCAAATCCTGATGCTGTTTTTGCGTTAGCCGCTGGGGAGACACCCGAAGGTGGAGGTCTCTATGGTTACTATGTATCATACGATGCGGGAGAGACTTTTGAAATGGCCTGTTGTGGGGATTCGCCTGGTGGCCCCTGGCTGGCTGAAACCAACCCGAATATTCTCGGATGGGGCGAGGATGGTTCGAGCGACGGAGGACAGTATTACTATGACTTGGCGCTGGGGGCCTCTCCCACTGATGTCAACAAACAATTCGGTGCGGGAATCTGTGTTTGGAGAACGGAATCGGCGGGAGAATCATGGGATTTGAATGCACATTGGGTCACTTGGGCTGGAGAGTTCACGTCCGACCGATACACGCATGCCGATGTTCATGATGTGAAGTTTTTCACTCAAAACAATGGTGACGTAGATATGTGGGTCGCTTCAGACGGTGGACTTTATTACTCTTCAGACGAAGGAGATCACATCGAACCTCGGATGTACGGACTTCACGGGACCGATTTCTGGGGCTGGCAAGCCGGTTGGCGTGCAAACAATGTGATGCTTGGGGGCACTTATCACAACGGGACTCTGATACGAAATGACGCCCTTTATTATCACGGAAATCCAGATGAAAATGCTGGAGACAGTGCACCAAGTGACACGAGCGGAGGTTGGTTGGCAGAGCTTGCTGGAGACAACTTCAGAGGATTTGTTAACCCTGGCGACCCCACAGTGGGGTATCACGATGGCGGTGCATTTAAATTTTCAGAAGAACGGTTCGAGAGAATCTCCAACCTTTCATTTGACAATTCTAAAAACCCGAACACCTCTTATTGGTTTGGAGAATATGGAAATTTCGAGTGGGACCCCTTGTGCTACAATCGGTTTTACTCGCCAGTCGGGTCTGAACTCTGGAGAACAGACAATGGAGGGTCAGCGTGGACATTGGTACATGACTTCGGAGGAGAGAAAATCATCTCTGTCCAAATACCGCCAAGCAGCCCGAACACCATCTATGTAAGTCACAAACAGACAGGATCTCTTTGGCGCATCCACAGATCGACAGATTGGGGAGAGACATGGGACAACATCTCTATTAACAATGCAGAGTCCAATTTCAATACTGACAGAGCTATTTATTTGGACACCGACGGCGAATCTGCGGACAGACTCTATGCCATTCTACTAGGCACCCAAGATGATTACAGCGTGTTTCAAAGTCAAGACGCTGGAGAAAGTTGGCAAAACCTCACAACAGACATCCTTGATGACGAACACATCATTTCAATCGCCCATCAACGAGGGACTGAAGGAGGACTGTACCTCGGGACGACAAGAGCGGTCTATTACAGAGATGACTCAATGTCGGATTGGGTGCTATACAACACCGGCCTTCCAATGATCACACCTGCCACATTTCTTCAACCTGATTATTGTGGAGGCGCCATTCGTACTGCTGGAAGCAGAAGTGTGCATGAAAGTCCATTCTACGGCCCCTCATCAGTACAGGCAGGGTTTATGGCAGACCGAACAGAAGTAAATCTGGCTTCGCCTTGTACAACACCTCCCGTTCATTTTACCGATGTGAGTGTGGCCAAATGTGAAGGCACGTCATATGTTTGGAATTTTGAAGGAGGAGAACCCTCAGTCGCAAGTGGCCCGTATGCATATGTGAATTATTCAGAACCTGGCAGCTACAGTGTTTCACTCACGGTGACAGAGCTGGATGGTGCAACTGACAGTGTCACGATGAACGACGTGATCCATGTCACAGCCGATGAAGTCGTGCCTTCAGAAGGTTTTAATGAAGACTTTGATGGCGCAACCTTCCCTCCTCTTAACTGGAGAATGCAAACCCCAGGACATCCCTGGGAACATGGATACGATCTTCTTGACGAAACAAACGGGGTTGCGCAATTCCCAAACTATTGGGTTCAGACTGAAGGGGCCTACGACATGCTGATCACACCCGGATTCAATCCGACACAAATTGCGCAAATCAGTTTTGATTACGCCCACATGCAGTACGCGAATAATGTAGACGGGTTGGAGGTTTGGGGCAAGTTGTCTGGAGAAGACACTTGGAGTCTTATGTGGGAGAGATACGGTTCAGACTTAAGTGTAGAAGGGTGCTACACATGGTTTTGGTATGATACCGAAGGGGAAACCGTTTGGGAAACAGTAACCCTAGAGACGCCTGAACATTGGAGCTCAAGCACTGCAACATGTGGTGAGATTGCGTTTGTAAATGTCGGGGGATACGGAAACCACATCTGGATAGACAATGTGACTGTTGGAGAGGTGGTGGGCCTTGAATCTCCCGATAGAACATCTGATTTTTTAAGCATATATCCCAATCCTTCAAATGGCTTATTTAATGTGATTCTCAAAAACACAATGGGAGATGTGGGATATTCCGTTTTTAATTCAGTGGGTGCTGTCGTACAATCGGGCAACTGTAAAGCATCGTTTCAAATAGATTTAGCAGACATGCCTTCTGGCCTTTATCTCTTGAGCATACCTGGACAGCCGACAAAGTCTATGGTCATTCGCTGACATTCACGACGGTGAAATTAAATGGAAAGCGGGGAAGGTTGGCATCTGTGGACAAGAGCACCACGGCGTCAAAAGATGAAATAACCGATTCAAACTCGTGGCGTGTCGTGAAGCCATGGATCGCTTGAGGCGAGGCCCCTTTTTCTTCAATATCAGGACCATGGACTCCCGCATTGTAGAACCAAAACTCACTTGATCTATATCCACGACTCAACAGCCCTCTATTGACAGCCCCCCATGCATAGCTGTCACCCATAATTAACACTCTAGGTCGAGACGATAAGGGCACTTCCTCCCAATGGGTCGCATAATACTTTGTTTCAAGATCTTCCAGATCACGCCAAAGATTGAGCCCGTTTTCAATATCCTCATCCGTTCCCTCCATGTCAAAGGATGTATACTCATCATCAATCACCAAGCGCGCAGGCCTGAGGCTGTCGGGCAGGAGCTTCGCGAGTGCGTCAGACATTAAATTGATGGCCTCGACTTGAACCCACTCACACCAATGAATGCCGTTTTTTGGAAACACATTCGGTATCTGAGAAAAATGGCTTTGGAGATCTAATACATTGAGTTTATTATTTGAAACACGCGACCAAACGTCAAACATCCTGTTTTCTACAACCCCCTCATTCTCTAGGGCAGCAAGTGGCAAAAACTCCCTGAAATAACTCCCCTTTCCAGGAGCAAAAACAACTAAAAACGGCACACCCGAAGCCTTTGACAGGGCAGAAACTCTGTCGACCCTGTCTATCACCGAATCTGTAGGAATTGAGTCAAGCCCTAAAGCCGCCAAAATATAATTTTCTTCAAACAAATACCCATCTTGACCAGTAATCACTGAGCGTGCATGCGTCTCAGAGAAAACAGAATAATCGATTTCATTACGTGTTCTTATCGCAAGACCTCTAAGCAAAAAGTTCGTTCTTAAATATTCATCGACACCATGTTGAAAATCACCATTCCAGATTGATTTAACAGACAGTTCAGGCATGTCTAATTTGGTTGACTCGCCATGCAACGGATGTGGTTCCTTCAGCCCCAAAACACTTGAAAGCCAAGATACATTCAACATCAGAAGAATGACCACGATCACTATTTGAGCTGACCTACGCATTAAAACCTAAAGTAAATAAAAGGATTGAAGTCTGATCCAGCGAGATAACTTACACTCACAAGTAAAAGCCCCACCCCGATCACTGCCATTCGAATAGGGCGAGAATCATCCAATTTAAATGTGTCATACAGGGCTGTGCCAGAGATGACACATGCAGCCAATAAAACAACTATTTCTCTGGCCTTGAGAACGGACATCTCCTGAGTCCAAATCTCAAGAGAGATGAGTCCTCCGTGGAACAATTGACGGAAAAACCCGAGGGCAAGATTGACATCTTCAATTGCAAAAAACACCCACCCTACAACGACAAAACCAAAGGTGAGGGTCCGGGATATAATGTGAGGGAGTCTCTGCAGTACATCACGAAGGAAGATCCTGTCCAAAATTAAAAATACGCCATGATACAAACCCCATATTAAAAAATTCCACGAAGCACCATGCCACAATCCACTGATCGCAAAAACGAGCACCAAGTTCATGTAAAGTCTGGCATTGCTGCTCACCCTGTTTCCACCCAAAGGGATGTACAAATAATCTTTCATCCATGAACTAAGGGTGATGTGCCATCTTCTCCAAAAATCAGTGATGCTTGTAGCGCGATAGGGCTGTCTGAAGTTCTCTGGAAACTTAAATCCGAGCATCCTCCCAAGTCCTATTGCCATGTCGGAATACCCTGAAAAATCGAAATATATTTGGAATGTAAATGCGAGAATAGCGATGAATGCATGGGGCGCACTCCAGCCTTCAAACCCTCCTGAAGCAACAGCAATATCTATCGGAAAAATTGATGCCAAGGTGTTTGCTATCAACACTTTTTTTGAAAGGCCCAGTGCAAATCTATAAAATCCATTTAACCAGTCAGCGTTCTCTACAGTACGCATCCTCAACGCCTTCTCAACTTCTGTGAACCTTACAATCGGACCTGCGATCATCTGAGGAAAACTCAAGATGTATACCATGTACTCACTCAACTTTTTCAGTGGCTTCACCGTTTGTCTGTGAACATCTAGTGAATAGCTCAAAGATTGAAACGAGAAAAAGGAAATGCCAATTGGAAGTGCGACGTCTGACCACTCAAAATGATGTGGCGCTATATTTTCTACGATGAAATTTGCATACTTGAAATACACAAGCAGCCCCACATTTAAGATAACTGACGCGCCCACCGCCCGTGACCGCTTCTTGCCACTCAGTTGATCTAGCTCTCGCACCAAAT
>CAJXHE010000058.1 GCA_913051865.1 uncultured Flavobacteriales bacterium | reverse complement strand
CTTGAATTCCAAAAACACCTACTCTGTTTGCTATAAATGCAGGAGTGTCTTTGCAAAGTACTGACTGCTTTCCGAGGATGCTTTCACCATATCCCATGAAAAAGTCAATGACCCTCTGCTCTGTTTTGGGTCCAGGAATAATTTCAAGGAGTTGAAGATATCTCGGGGGATTAAAAAAGTGTGTACCACAAAAATGTTTTTGAAAATCTTCGGAGCGTCCTTCACTTAATTGAGAAATAGGGATCCCACTGGTGTTGGATGAAATGAGCGTTCCAGGCTTGCGAAACGCTTCGACCCGCTCAAAAAGGTGTTGTTTGATATCGAGTCTTTCTACAATGACCTCAATAATCCAGTCGCATCCAGCAATTTTCTCTAAATCATCGTCAAAATTTCCGCATTCGATGCGATTCGTAAATCGCTTTGAGTAGAGTGGAGCGGGCTTCGATTTCAGAGATGCCTTAAGTGCGCCTTCTGCAGGAGCGTTCCGTGGACCCTCTTTTGATGGAAGGTCTAGCAGCAATACCTCAGAGCCGGTTTGGGCCAAATGGCAAGCTATGGCAGACCCCATAACTCCAGACCCCAATACCGCTACTTTGCGTATCTCGTGCGTTTTAATAGGTGTATTCATTTTAATTGAAGTGGTATAAGATGTTCAGGGTCTTCAAGAATTGTATTGAGTTTTTGAAGACCATCATTTAATTGTTGTATTGTTTCGCTACCTAACATTGTAGCTAACCTCTCATTGATTCCGATGACCAAATCCCTGGCTTGGCGTCTCGAGTCAAGACCTAGTGGCGTTAAGAAGACTCTCACAGATCTTCCATCGACCTTGTCAGGACGACGTTCTATAAGACCTTTTTCTTCCATACCCTTTAAAGTCCTAGATAATGAAGTGGGCTCCATACCCATTCTCGGACCAAGCTTTGTGCTGGGCGTTCCAGCTCTCTCTATGCTTAACAGTGCATAGCCCACTGACAAGGTGATACCACGTCTTTCAGCTTCCGCAGAATAAAGGCGTGCAAGTTTGGCCCATCCCCACCTCAAGTTAAAGTCTATTGTTTCTTGTCGTTTCATATGTACATGCTAAAGTAATATATAATACTATGCACGCATAACAAATACCCAATATTTTTTATAAGCAGATGAATAAATTATCTATATTAGTCTCGAGAACAATGCATCCAAATAGAATATTTAGATATATCATAGCAAAGTCCTAAAAACAAATGATGCTTTTACCGACGATAAAACATCTTGATTATGTTTAGTATATATTCACTTTTGGATTAGTTAGTGTACATTAGATACTTGTTTCAAATTAAAATTTTCTCAATGCGATATCTTTTGGCTATTTCTTTCGTTTTACTGATGAATAACTGTTTTTCACAAACAAAATATTGCCTTGAAATACTCCCAAACCCCAACCCGTCATCTCCAGCATTCCAGGAATTTGATCGCTTTGTCGACGTTCTTGGTGTTCTTCATTTTTATGCGGAGCCTGGGGTAAGCGATGTCCAGCTTCTTCATGCGGCTTCTATAGGCGCTGAATTGTTAGACAACAATGAAGATGGACTCATTGATGATTTAGAACTGGGTGAACAATTGTCCAATGTAAATGCCACAATGCCACTTTTTCTGGCTGAGGGCTCTCCTGCTGAAGAGGCGATGATGGATAATTTTGACGATACATTTTGTGTTCACGCAGTATTGTATTCTGAAGAGATCGCACCGGATTCACCTTTGGATTGGTTTTCTGAGGCTTGTCTTGAAGAAATTTTACATACCATTAATGGCTGCGGCCATTCGGAATTATACCCATCCATGTTCGCTTTTTGGCCAGCAGGAGCATCTCAATTGGTTCAAGCAATGGATCTGGCTCGCGGAGGTCAATTCCTTGGAATTCCTGGTTCATATCCAGACGAAGCATGGTTTCATTACACAGATGTTACATGTGATTACGAGTGTATGGCAATTGAATACTTGTATTGGGCTTTGGCTACAAACATGGGCGTGTTAAATACGCCTGAGATTTGCGAAGCCATTGCTGAAGAATGGGAGTTGTGCTCTCCAGAGCTTCTTGCTTCGACTGACCTCATGATATATTCAATTATCACAAACCCCTTGAATAAAATGCCACAGCAAGCCCCTGATGGTGTTTACTGTCCTGTCGTTTCAGTTTCGGATCTAGAGTTTCAGCCTTCTCCAAACGTTTATCCAAACCCGTCTAATGATCAGTTTGTGATTGATCTCAATGCCTTTTCGTCGCGTGCGAAATTCATCGTCATTACAGATGCTTCAGGGAGAGAAATATTGACGCAGAAAGTAAATCTAAACGCTCAGAGAGTCTTCCTCGATAAGGGTTTGGTTTCCGGACGCTATCTCTTGTCAATATATTCTGATTCACTGCTTTATTCTACATCTTTAATTGTCAACTAACATGAACCGCATCGGATTTTCCTCAAGACTTGGGGCTGCAGCATTAGACTGGATATTTGCTGGAGTTTTTGCTGGCGTATTGGCAGTCATCTTTGGAGTGTTAGGTCTGAGCGCTGGAGGCGCATTGGGTTTGGCCGTTGATGATCAAGCTGAAATGGAAAGTGCTTTAGAGGCCCTAGGACTTGGCGCTGGAATAGGCGCGCTGCTGGGTTTGATCAGCGGCATGATTATCGGTTATTTTTTGTACTCCCTTATCGAAGCATTTTCAGGAGCAAGTCCTGGGAAAATGGTGCTTGGATTTAAAGTGGGAAATGAAGATGGTCGTGCTGGAGATACGGGTCTTTATTTAAAGCGCTGGGCAATTAAAAATGCATCAAGTGTTTTTTCCATGGTAGCGCTATTCACTGGGCTCGTTTTTCTTGAACCCATCGGATCTTTAATTGGCATTGTGATGTTCTTGGGGTGCTTTTTAGCGCTGTCTGAAGAACGTCAAGCACTGCACGATAAGCTCGCAAAAACAGCGATCTATCACAAAAAAGATTTGATTTAAGTCTTCACTCTTACAGTCCTGCACCTTTTATAATATCCGAGACAACACTTGGGTCAAGGAGTGTAGATGTATCACCTAGGTTTGTCACTTCACCCTCGGCTACTTTTCTTAAAATCCGCCTCATGATCTTCCCAGAGCGCGTTTTCGGTAGACCCATGACAATTTGAATCTTATCTGGTTTTGCAATGGGGCCTATAATTTCCACGACCGTTTTGTTGACCTCACCAAAAAATGCATCAATATCAGATGGGTATTTGTGGCAGATTGCATAAGCATAGATGCCCTGACCTTTGATGTCGTGCGGATAGCCTACAACAGCAGTTTCAACGACATTTTCATGCTCATCTATTGCGGCTTCTATTTCTGCTGTACCGAACCGGTGGCCACTGACGTTAATAACATCATCCACCCGTCCTGTAATTCGATAATATCCATCCTCGTCTCTTCGGCAACCATCACCCGTAAAATATTTCCCTGGGTAGGTTGAAAAATAAACGTTCTTACATCTTTCATGATCTCCATATGTGGTCCGAATCATGCTGGGCCATGGGAATTTTATACATAGGTTTCCCTGCACATCGTTTCCTTCGATTTCGTTTCCTTCAGAATCGACTAAACAAGGCTGAATTCCAGGTAGGGGAAGCGTCGCATAACTGGGCTTCAATTTTGTAATTCCCGCCAATGGAGAAATCATGATCCCCCCTGTTTCTGTTTGCCACCATGTATCTACGATGGGACATTTGCCTTTTCCGATGACGTCGTTATACCAATGCCAAGCCTCTTCATTGATGGGCTCTCCCACAGACCCCAAAACACGGAGTGACGTGAGTTTATATGGGTTAACAAATTCCTTACCGCACGCTTGGAGCGCTCGAATTGCTGTCGGCGCAGTGTAGAACAAGTTGACCTGATGTTTGTCACAAATCTCCCAAAACCTGCCTGAATCTGGATATGTAGGTACACCCTCGAACATCACTGTAGTAGCTCCCGATAGAAGTGGTCCATAGACAATGTATGTGTGTCCAGTAATCCAGCCAATATCTGCCGTACACCAGTAAACATCTCCATCCTTGTATTGAAAGACATTTCGAAAGCTGTATTCGGCATAAACCATGTACCCTCCACATGTATGAACAACCCCTTTTGGTTTGCCTGTAGAACCTGATGTATAGAGGACAAATAGCGCATCCTCACTTTCCATTGTTTCAGCGTGACAGATGTTACTTACGTGCTCAAGTTCCTCATGCAGCCAGACATCGCGACCAGATTTCATATTCACTTTGCTCCCCGTTCTTTTAAGTACAATCGACTTTTCAATGCTTGGGCACGTTTCAAGTGCCTGATCTACAATTTGTTTTAATTCTATTGTTTTTGCGCCCCTATACCCACCATCTGCTGTCACGATAATGTTGCAGGTCGCATCATTAATCCTGTCCTCTAAAGATCTTGCGGAGAAACCTGCAAATACCACGGAGTGTATTGCCCCAATTCTTGCACATGCTAACGTAGCGATGGCAAGCTCTGGCGTCATGGGCATATAAAGACATATGCGGTCACCCTTCTTCCCTCCATTGCGTTTTAAAACGTTGGCGAATGAACATACGCGCTTGTGAAGTTCTTTATATGTGATGCGAACAGTATCCTCATTCGGATCGTTTGGTTCCCATATGATTGCAATGTGGTCCCCCTTCGTTTCCAAATGTCTGTCCAAGCAATTTTCTGTGATGTTGAGTTGCCCTCCGATGAACCATTCAACTTGAGGTGTTTCAAATTCCCAATTCAACACCTTCTCCCACTTCTTTTTCCATGTGAAGTTTTCAGCCTTTTTTGACCAAAACGCCTCTGGACGATCTATACTCCTGCTGTACTCTTCCTTGTATTCCTTAAGAGAATTAATTTTATTCATCATGATTTTAATTACAGTCAGACAATAACACCATCTGCCATTCTTAAACTTCGGTCCGCCCTTGAAGCAAGTTCTTCATTGTGGGTTACGATAATGATTGTAAGCCCAAGCTTGTCGCGAAGATCAAAAAACAGATCATGAAGAATGGCGGCGTTTTCAGAATCTAAATTTCCAGATGGTTCATCTGCGAGTAGAATTTTAGGTTCGTTCATAAGCGCTCTGGCAACGGCAATTCGCTGTTGTTCACCTCCAGAAAGTTCAGAAGGTAAGTGGTTTGCTCTGTCTTGAAGGCCCAGTTCTTTGAGGAGTTTCCTGCCTCGGGTTTCGGCTTCCAAATCGGATGCCCCAGCAATCCATGCGGGCATCATCACATTTTCCAGCGCTGTGAACTCAGGAAGGAGTCGATGAAACTGAAACACGAACCCGATGTGTTTGTTTCGGAAATCCGCGAGGGATGATCGTGACAGTTTGGACACATTCTCTCCGCCTATTTGAAGCTCACCTGAAGACTCAACATCAAGTGTGCCAAGGATTTGAAGTAATGTGGTCTTGCCCGCACCAGAGCTTCCAACAATGCTGACGACTTCGCCTTTAGCGACCTTTATAGTAATGCCTTTTAAGACCTCTAAATCCCCAAATTGTTTCCGAATATTTTTTACTTGAATCACAGTTGCAATCTACGCAATCGTGCCCCTTAAATTGCCTAACTTTGCCCCGTAAAATCAACTCTTAAAAGCAGAAAAATGAATCTTCACGAGTATCAGGGTAAATCTATCCTTAAAAGTTTTGGAGTTGCTATTCAAGAAGGACTCGTTGCAGAGACTGCAGAAGAGGCATACAGCGTTGCTGAAAAATTAGCCGTGGATACGGGTACAGAATGGTTTGTTGTAAAAGCGCAAATTCATGCTGGTGGCCGAGGCAAAGGTGCAGTTACAGAAACGGGATCTCACGGTGTTGTTCTCGCAAAAGGTCTTGACAAAGTAAAAGGTGTGGCATCAGGCATTCTAGGTGGCCATTTGGTGACAGCTCAAACTTCCTCGACAGGAAAAATGGTCAACAAGGTTCTTGTGGCTCAAGACGTATACTATCCGGGCGAATCGGAAACAGAGGAATATTATGTTTCAGTACTTTTAGACAGATCCTCGGGTAAAAATATCATTATGTACTCTCCTGAAGGAGGTATGGATATTGAGGCAGTGGCTGAAAAGACGCCTGAGCTTATTTACACAGAAACAATCGATCCAGGTGCAGGACTTCAGGGTTTCCAAGCAAGACGTATTGCTTTTAATTTAGGTCTCAGTGGTCAAGCGTATAAGCAGATGATTAAGTTTGTGTTCAAACTATATGATGCATACATCGGTTGTGATGCATCAATGTTTGAAATCAACCCAGTATTGAAGACATCTGACAACAAAGTCATAGCGGTCGATGCGAAGGTGAGTTTAGATGGAAATGCCCTTTTCCGTCATCCTGCATATGAAGCGATGCGAGACAAAACTGAAGAGGATCCTACAGAACTGGAAGCTGACGAAATAGGGCTCAGCTATGTTAAATTAGATGGGAATGTAGGGTGTATGGTCAACGGAGCAGGTCTCGCAATGGCGACCATGGATATTATTAAGTTAAGTGGAGGTGAGCCCGCAAATTTTCTTGACGTAGGCGGCACAGCCGACGCGGCTAGAGTAGAGCAAGCGTTTCGTATCATTCTAAAAGACCCCTCGGTCAAGGCCATACTGGTAAATATCTTTGGAGGTATTGTGCGGTGCGATAGAGTGGCGCAAGGTGTGGTTGATGCATATAAAAACATGGGGAACATCGATGTCCCCATTATCGTTCGTCTGCAGGGAACAAATGCCAAAGAAGCGAAGGCACTTATTGATGAGTCTGGTTTAGAAGTAACCTCTGTTATTCTACTACAGGAAGCAGCAGATGCGGTTGCTGCAGTTGTTGTCTAAATCTTCATAGCGATTTGTACGCCATCCCAAACGGGGATCAGTACATTCTCAACGTCTTTGTGATCTTGGATATACTTGTTTAATTGGTGTATCCTTGAGGCTCCAGATTCAGGTTTTGCGCGTTTCTTCATATCGATAACGGCCCCTCCCCAAATCACATTGTCTATCAGCAGCCATCCGCCACTCCGGAGTCTAGAGATCGCAAATTCCGCATACTCTATTTGATGTTCTTTGTCGGCATCTAACCAAATAAGGTCGAACTCGCCCTTGATTTCTCCACTTTTAATAATGTCTAAAGCATGACCGTAATGCCGCGTGATTTTTTCACAAATCCCCGCTTCCTTAAAGTAAGTGTCATGAATGCGCTCCAATTCATCGTTAATTTCGACAGTATGTATTTCTCCTTGCGGCGCAAGGCCTTCAGACAGGCATATCGTAGCGTATCCCGTAAATGTGCCGAATTCTAAGATGCGATTCGGGCGAACCATTTTACTTATTGTAGATAAAAACCGACCTTGAATTGGATCGCTTAGCATCTGTGGTTTGGTCGTTGTTAACCATGTATCTCTTCTCAGTCGTGACAACACCTCTCCCTCAGGAGATGAATGATCTTCCGAATATTCATGTGTTGCGTCCTCAAAATGTGCCATACAGCAAATCTACCGCGTACCTTGCGCAATACTTGTAAATAAAATGGCAAAACGAAGACGAAATAACGACGGCATGGTTTTCAGTACCAATTCCGGGTTCAATTGGGATGAAGACAATGGTGCCGAAGATGACAGCAATTGGTCGCCTTCAATGTGTAAACTATACGTGAGTTTGGACAGAAAACAACGCGCGGGGAAACCAGTCACACTGATAGAAGGCCATAACGGGCCCGCGTCAGATCTTCTGGCTTTGGGTAAGACGCTTAAAGTAAAATGTGGTGTAGGAGGTGCTGTGAAAGAGGGGTGTATTTTGATTCAAGGCGATCACAGAGATAAAGTAGTCTCTATTCTTCAGGAAGGTGGATTTAATGTAAAACGCAAAGGCGGTTGATACTATAACAATGGATATAACAAATATTCCCACAGCAGCGTACCATGCAAAAACACTTGCAGGCTTAGAACAGTTGGTGGCTGATGAGCTTCTGGCACATGGGGCAACAGAAATTAAAATCGGCAGGAGAGGGGTTGGCTTTACAGCAACTGCTGAAGTCATGTATCGCCATTGTATGCACGCTCGATTTACATTGAAAGTATTACGGATTCTATACCAATTCCAAGCAAAGCATACCGATGAACTTTATCGTATGGCTGCGAGAAAGAAGTGGGAGGATGTGTTGAAAGCGGATGGAACTTTAACAATTGATTCTACGATATACTCAGATCATTTCACGCATGATCAATTTGCTGTTCTTCGTTTAAAGGATGCGATCGTCGATAGATTTCGTGCAAAAAAGGGTGAACGACCTTCAATAGATAGACAGGATCCTGATGTTAGAATACACTTACATATCAGCCGCCAAGATGTGACCATTTCTTTAGACGCATGTGGAGAGCCTCTGTCAAAAAGAGGTTACCGATCTAGAAAAGCGATTGCACCATTAAATGAGGTATTGGCTGCAGGGCTTCTTGCCTTGAGCGGGTGGTATCCAGGTTTACCCTTATACGATCCAATGTGTGGGTCGGGTACGTTTACATGTGAAGCTGCGCTTTGGGCGTCGGGGATGCCCGTCCAAATGAATCGTTCTCACTTTGCGTTCATGGAGTGGATGAATTTTAATCGGTCTGCTTGGATTGCTGTGCGTGATGAAGCGATGGATTTCAATCTACCTGTTCCGACAACCATATATGCTTCTGATATAAGCGGAGATGCGATATCCCAAACCAAATATGCGCTGTCACAACTTGATCTTCCTTCTCACAATGTGAGTGTCGATGAAATCGATTTCTTTCAATCAGAACCTCAGAAAACCGAGGGAGGTGTGGTTGTGATCAACCCGCCCTATGGAGAGCGAATGGAACCTGAAAACATTGATGAGATGTATGCTGCCATTGGCGACAGGCTCAAGTTTCATTGGCCTGGATTTAAGGCCTGGATTATCTCATCGAATCCAGAAGCGATTAAGCACATTGGCTTAAAAAGCAACCACCGACATAAAGTGCACAATGGCCCTTTAGAATGTCGGTGGTTGGGATATGAATTATACGCGGGCTCTCGCTTCGCGGATAAAAAATAAAAACGCTTACTGTTTCACGAAACTCGCTCTCATGATTGAGGTTTCAGAAACGCAATCCACTCTGTATGTGCCGAGGCGAAGTCCACTGACATCTAAGTTAACGTCTCCAGAGGCTACATTTTGTGTGAACACCAGACGACCATTTGTATCATATACGTAGGCCTTGGCGTTTGAGTTAAGTCTGAAATTGATCGCATCAACGGTCGGATTCGGGTAAAGATTCATCGCCAACGCTTCGATTGACCCTACAGCCATCCCAATGCTCACATCAGCGGCACTGCTAGGTTCTATTTTATACTCCTCATAGGTGTATGTGAGAACGCCAGTTACGGAATAGTACTCTCCGAGCATCCAGGCTGGATCTGGTGAGTATAGCATATCGTCGATCATACAGTCGCCAGATCCGTCATCAAAATATCCATCACCGAACCCCAAGTCTGGATTCGTACAAGCTGCATTTGTTACTTTTACTCGGCAGCCTTCGTATGCTTCTCCTGATTCGGCAATAAATCCAGTTGTGAGATTAATTGCAGCAGGAAGGTCGTTGTCAGAACTTACTGTTTCAAAATAAGTAATATTAGAAATCTCAGTGAGTTCGTAATATTCAAGTACTTCTCCTGTTAGGATTACGTGATCTCCCACAAGAGGTAGATTTGTGTTGTCGTAGATGTAGACACCGTTCCAAGGGCCAGATCCATCTTGTAAGAAATAGCTGTAATCAGTCGCAGCGGTGACGACTCCTTCAACAGTAACCACTTGTTCGAGCAATGGGGAAGAGAAAAGCTCTCCTTGAACCTGAGCAATCGTATGGGTTACATCTTGAGCAGATGTTAAAGTTGCAACAAAGATGTAAGTGATAGTAAAGAAAAAACGTACAGAATTTAGCATGATTTAGGTGTTATATTTGAACGGCAATTTAGTTAAAATCATGCATAGTGACACCTAATTATACTGTGTTTCCTTATTCATAAAAATACATGAGAAGTTTTCTTCGTTATTTGGCACTGTCACTTATACCATTTATACTGACGTGTTGTAATTTTAAATCTCAGCACGCTGATCTCATCCTGCATAATACTGTAGGTTTGGTATGTGATGGCTCACCGATTAGTACCACTAAAATGGCCATTGCAATAGAGAAAGGTAAAATTATCGCCGTTGGGCCTGAGCGGAAGATCTTAAATGCCTACAATGCTGATGAAGAGATTGATCTTAAGCAGGCGGTGGTTTATCCGGGTTTAATAGATGCGCATGCGCACTTTACGGGATATGCTTTAAGCAAGTTAGAGGTTGATCTTGTCGGTGCAGTCTCTTATGATGACGTTTTAAGTAGACTTGAGACATTCTCTCAAACCCATACTTCAGGATGGCTCACGGGGAGGGGGTGGGACCAAAACAAATGGACGCCTTCATCCTACCCAACACTTACACTATTAGATGACTTATTCCCAACAAGACCTGTTGCGATACGTAGGATTGATGGGCACGCACTGTTGGCAAATACCGCTGCACTGAGAATAGCTGGGATGTCTGAAGTACGCTTTATTCAAGGAGGTGAAATGATATCGCTTGACGATGGATCTCCATCAGGTGTTCTCATCGATGGCGCAGCGGACTCTCTTTTGGTATTCATACCTCCTCATGATGGTGCGACAAAAGATGCAGCGCTTATTCAAGCTCAACATGATCTTTTTGCTTTGGGTTTAACGACGGTAGTTGATGCGGGTTTAGATGTTTCGGAAATCAGCAGAATCGATTCGCTTCAGAGGAAAGGAGATCTTAAAATTAGGGTTGTGGCCATGGCAAGTGGGACACAACCCAATCTAGATGCTGCGTTCAAAAAAGGACCACAACGGTCAGACCGTTTGATTGCACAATCCATCAAGTTTTATATGGATGGATCTTTAGGTTCTCGTGGAGCAGCCCTTCTGGCGCCTTATTCAGACCGCCCGTCTCACAGTGGCTTTATTTTTCAGGACGCTGTGACGTTTCGTGCAAACTTAGATTTGGCATATGAGCAAGGTTTTCAAGTTGCAACGCATTGCATCGGTGATTCAGCAGTCAGAAATGTCCTCAACTTATATAATGATGTTCTTGGGGGGCAAAATGACAAAAGGTGGCGCATTGAACACGCTCAGGTTGTCTCCCCTTCGGACTTGCCTTTATTTACATCGGCGAGCATTATCCCTTCAGTTCAACCTACACATGCTACTTCCGATATGTATTGGGCTGGGGAACGACTTGGAAGAAATAGAATAAGAACTGCCTATACATATCGTGATCTACAACACGTTATTGGAATCCTTCCTTTAGGGACGGATATGCCTGTAGAGGATATTGATCCACGTAAAACCTTTTACGCAGCAACTGTGAGAAAAGATTCAGAGGGGTTTCCTTCTGAAGGCTATCATGTAGACCAAAGCCTTACCAGAGAATCCGCCATATACGGAATGACCCTTTGGGCGGCCATCGCAAATTTCCACGAAGCCGAAGTAGGATCTATAGAGGTAGGTAAGTGGGCAGACTTTGTTGTAATGGATCGGAATCTCCTTACAGTTGACCCAGATCAGATTTTAGGCGCCAAAACACTCAGAACATTTGTGTCAGGAATCCAAGTTTATCAGTCATCTAATTAATCATTATGGGGAGTAAGCAAGCCATCGTTCTTTTTGTAACAATAGCCTCGAGTGCTATTCTGTATACCTACTTTTTTTTATTACGAGTAGAAGAAAGGTTACCTATATACCAGCCCTCTCAAATTAATCCAGCCCTGGTTGATCCCACTTTGCTGTCAGAGAATGACCATCGAATTGCTGATTTCACACTCATAAATCAACTTGGAGACACTGTTTCTTTGTCAGATGTAGCGGGTTCAATTCTTATTGTAGACTTCTTTTTTACGAGATGCGCCACGATTTGCCCGCTTCTAACACGTAACATAAAACTTATTCATGACCGTTTACCGGCAGGAGTTCGCATACTTAGTCATTCAGTCACCCCTGTTGCGGACAGTGTGTCGGTCCTTTCGAAATATGCTGATAAGCACGGCGCAGATCCATCTTTGTGGTGGTTCCTCACTGGTCCAAAGGATGAAATATATAGATTGGCCAGGAAGAGCTATTTCGCTTGTTTGGACGAGGGAGATGGTGGTTATCAAGACTTTGTGCATACAGAGAACGTGGTATTGGTAGATGTTCAAGGCAGGCTGAGGGGTTTTTATGACGGCACACAAGAGTCTGAAATTTCTCAGCTATATCAAGACCTAGAGAAGTTAATTGAAGAAAATCAAAAAATAAAGTAACAAACATCTTGTAATGGAGAAAACCTAGTGTAAATTTGCACCCGCTTTCGAAGGAAAGCTAGTTTTTTGACAAACGGATGATTTAAGAAGTTGAATTAAATTCACTTTTAACTTGCACCATTAAAAAAGTGTATTATCTTTGCGCCCGCTTTCAAAGGAAAGCAATTTGTTTTTTCTACAAACGGTCGTAAAATAAAGTTGAAAATTTTTTAGCTTTTAGGTTGCAGAATTAAAATCCTGTGATACCTTTGTCGTCCGCTTTGAAAGAAGTAATTTATGAAGCTCCTCGGAGCTGATTTGAATATAAAGTTCTTTGACTTGATGCAGCAGCCCAAATCCTATCTCTTAATTGAGATAGGTACACCATGTAAGTTTACTTACTGGTGTTTTTAACATCTTCTCTTCGGAGATGATGTTCCAACGTTAATTTTTATGAGAGTCAATTATGGATTATAACTTACAATGGAGAGTTTGATCCTGGCTCAGGA
>CAJXHE010000057.1 GCA_913051865.1 uncultured Flavobacteriales bacterium | reverse complement strand
TGGGGTGGCTTGTTACATCTACAACAGATGGGGAACGCTTGTGTACACGAGCATTGACTTTGGAAATTCAGGAGGATGGGATCCAGGGATAGACGGCGCAGAAGTCGGCGTGTACTATTACGTACTTGAAATTCCGTGTAATGAAGGGGATGAGCTCATCACAGACCAGAATGGCGTCATCACGGAATTCTCTTGTGATGGGATGGTTCCATTCACCGGTATGATCAACCTCTTCCGTTAATTTTTTTCTGCGTTGTTTTTCGCTAGGCGATAATTTCGCCAGTCTGCTCATCGACGACTTCTTGCGGACTTGAATCCTCGCCGATCATTGATGTTGTAGCGGGAGTCCATTCTTCTAACGGGAATACTTCAGCGATTTTTTGGTATACAACAGAAGGAATGATGTATCCCACTTTCACAGCATTCATATGTCCAGAGGCTTTGTCGTAGGCATCTCGAACATCTGTCGCAGAGATAAGAATGTATTGATTTGCTTCCTTTTCAACACCCTTCGATTCATCGACAGTCGAGAGGGATATTTTAACACGGAACCACTTGTCACATTCTGCAAACCGAATCACTTCAATCAGTGTAGTCTTTGTGATTTGGGTGATTTCAAATGGACGAATCCCTTCACTTTCAAGAACCTCAACCATGCGTGTCTCCGCTTCGGTGTAGGTGTATGCATCAAGCACAAATTGCTCCGTTTTCTTAGTTTCCGTCCCCTCTGAGTCGGGTTTCATATAACTCACCTTACAATTAAACCAATGCTTTTTCATGTGATAAAATTAGGGGGCTTTTCAACAAATTGATTATTGAGAATTCCCACAAACTATTCACAATTTAAAATGGCAGTGCATTATCTTTCTGTTGTGAAATCAGAGGATAATTACAGGCACAAAGGGCTTCGCAAGAAGTTGGTAGAGCAACTCAGAGTCTTGGATATTTGCAATGAGGACATCTTATCTGCCATTGGAAATGTGCCACGCCATTTTTTTTTAGATTCCTCTTTTGAGCAATTTGCGTATACAAATAAGGCGTTTCCGATTGCTTCAGGCCAAACCATATCTCAGCCACAAACCGTCGCGCAGCAAACAGAATTGCTTCAATGTAAATCCGGTGCTAAAGTGCTCGAAATTGGCACAGGTTCAGGGTATCAATGTGCTGTGCTTTGTGAACTTGGCATGAAAGTGTATTCAATAGAAAGGCAGAAAGATCTTCATGATCTCTCTGGCCCATTGTTGAAGAGAATGGGGTATGCACCCACACTCTATTATGGAGATGGATATAAAGGAAAGGAAGTGTTTGCCCCTTACGATGGGATTATTGTCACGTGTGGCGCCCCATTTGTGCCCAAGGCGCTTTTAAGTCAACTAGCGATAGGTGGAAGATTAGTGATTCCAGTAGGCGAGGGTCAAACACAACGCATGCTCACGATTGATAGGGTTGGAGAGTCAGAGTTTAATAAGAAGGATCACGGCGTTGCCGCGTTTGTTCCTATGTTAGAAGAGAAAGCCAGAGATTAGATCAATCCGCTCACATCGCCTCGCCCTTCTCTAATTATTTCAGGTATGCCGGATGTGCAATCTATAATTGTAGATGCGTACAATTCTCCATATCCGCCATTGATTACGGCATCCACTGCATGACCTTGACGCTCTTCGATGAGCTCGGGGTCTGTCGTATATTCAAGAACTTGGTCTTCATCGTGAACAGATGACACAATAAGTGGCATGCCTATTTCGAGCATGATTGCACGGGCGATATTGTTGTCTGGCACACGGATTCCTATGGTCTTTTTTGAACTTCGGTACAGCTTTGGGACATTTCCTCCAGACTCCAAAATAAACGTAAACGGACCAGGCAACGCTCTCTTCATCAACTTGAAAACTTCGTTTGGCAATGGCCGTGTGTATTGTGCCAAATCACTTAAGTCTGAGCAAAGCAAAGAAAAGTGGGCCTTGTTGGGACGTAGCCCCTTAATGCGGGCTATCCGGTCAAACCCCTTGCTGTTTCCAAGGACACTGGCGAAACTGTAAACTGTATCTGTAGGAATGACAATGACCCCATCTCGATTCAGTATTTTAACAGCTTCCCGTATGCCTCTTGGGTCTGGGTTGTCGGGATGAATGTTAATGATCAAAATGAGGGTGAATAATTTTAAACGAATGCGCTCGTTTAACCATTCGCTTTTGCATGATCAGCTAAAAACTGAGCAAGGCCTGCATCGGTTAATGGGTGCTTCAGCAATCCAAGGATGACACTAAGTGGGCCCGTCATGACATCAGCGCCAATCTGTGCACAGTTGATAATATGCATTGTGTGGCGAACGCTAGCGGCTAGGATTTGCGTTGAAAATTCGTAATTGTCGTAAATCTCTCGGATGGATTCTATTAAATCTAGTCCATCAGTGCTTATGTCGTCAAGTCGTCCTATAAAAGGGCTGACGTATGTTGCGCCAGCTTTTGCTGCAAGCAGTGCTTGTCCCGCAGAGAATACAAGCGTACAGTTTGTTCTGATGCCTTTGTCGGTGAAATATGAAATCGCACGAATCCCGTCCTTGATCATAGGAATCTTCACCACAATGTTTTCGTGAAGTGCAGCCAATGCTTCGCCTTCTTTAATCATCCCTTCATAATCTGTCGCGATAACTTCAGCAGAAACGTCCCCATCCACAATTTCACAAATTGCTTTGTAATGTGCGATGACATTGTCTTTTCCAGAAATTCCTTCTTTTGCCATCAGTGATGGGTTGGTTGTCACTCCGTCAAGAACGCCAAATTCCGAAGCTTCGCGGATTTGTTCTAGGTTAGCTGTATCGATAAAAAACTTCATATTCTCTGAAATTGAGTCGTTAATAGGATTGTAGTAAGTGCAAAATTAGCCATCTTGTGCCCATGTTGACCGACAAAGAGAAGATAGATATCCGCAATCGCATAAATCGCAAGATTGTCGACATTGACGAACGCATTATTGAGTACAGAGAATTAACCAAGCCCATTCCGCCATCAGTAGCAATAGGTAGGGTTAGCCGCATGGATGCCATTAATAATCGCAGCATAAATGAGGCTGCATTAAGGCAGTTAGAGGTTCAGCGTAAAGGCTTAGAATCGGCCCTTGCGAGACTCAATGATGATAAGTTTGGTCGTTGTGTTGGCTGTGGAGAGGTAATTCCGGTGGGAAGGATACTTATTATGCCCGGTGCGATAAAGTGCGTTCGTTGTCCATGATTGACTCCGTGCTTAGGTCTGTACATTTGTCAAAAGAAACCGATCCAAGTGAATTTCAACTATAAAATTCTATTTTCATTCGCGCTGACAGTGATGTTTGCAGGATGTGGTCTTTGGTCTGACAAGCCAGGTGATTCATATGAGGTCATCATTTCGTCCTTTGATTTGGTCACGACTGCGGATCAGGGGACGTCTTCAAATAACATCAATGAAGTTTGGGTGTACACTGAAACGGACGTCTTAGGCGTGTTCCCCCTTCCTGCGAGCATCCCCTATATCACGGATGCAAATGTTGATGTCTCAGAACTTGTTATTCAAGCTGGGATAAAAGTCAATGGCATCTCTGCAACACGCAAGCCATATCCATTTTATAAGGCGATGGAATTGGAAGTTGAGCATATTCCAGGAGGGAGTCAGACTGTGGCCTTTCAATCAAATTATATAGAAAGTGCGCAAATCATTTTGGCGGAGGATTTTGAAAGTGCAAATAGATTCCAAGCAAACAATACAAGCACAGCAGAAGTAGTGAGAACTGTAGATCCAGATCTGGTATTTGAAGGAAACGCGAGCGGATTGATCTTGCTGTCTCCAGAACAGAGTCAGGTAACATCAACCACTCAGGAACAGCTCTATAACCTTCCCCAATCGGGTCCGATTTATTTGGAGTTTAATTACCGTTGTGACAATACATTTGCCGTAGGTCTTGAAGCAATCGGAGGGGGGAATCCTCAGAGGACGCCGATCATTGTGCTTAATCCCACTGGGGATGAATGGAAAAAAATGTACCTGGATTTGGGGCCATTGGTTTTTTCCACTCCTTCTGCATTTGGGTATGAGTTGACGTTAGATGCCATCTTGGATATCGGCGAAGCGTCTGGGTATGTGGTGGTAGATAATTTTAAACTGGTCTATTACAAATGAGATCAGGAAGGCGCGTAGATAGAATGTTGCCTTGGCACTATGTAATGTCGGATGTTATTTCCGCAGCAATTGCTTGGGCGATGTTGTTCATTCATCGAAAAGTTGAAGTAGAGAAGGTTTGGTCTTGGGATGTTGATTCATGGAAATTCGATATGAATTACACCTATGGAATCATACTGGTGCCTATTTTTTGGTTGGGACTATATGCTGTGTTGGGAATGTACAATGCGCCCCGTCGAAGGCACAAGGTTCTGGAGTTAACCCAAACCTTGATCGCGACAGCCTTGGGATCTGTTGTGTTGTTTTTTGTGTTGTTGTTAGATGATTTTGTCAATAGTTACCATCAGTATTACACCACGTTTGGTGTGTTAGTCTTCGGGCATTTGATCCTCACCATCATAGGGAGGTGGGCTATTGTTTCTCGGACTTTGCGAAAGATAAGACGGGGTGATTGGGCATTTAGAACGCTTGTTTTAGGTGGTGCAGAAACAGCCTTACAATTAACGGATGATCTTCAGAATGAATATTTATCTTCTGGTTTTAATCTTTTGGGCTTTATTCAGGTGAATCAAGAGGCGCCTTCAATGACAAATAAACTAGAGCGTCTCGGTGGTATAAATGACATTGATTTGGTCTTAGACCGGTATCACATTGAGGATGTCATTGTGGCTGTCGAGACCTCTGACAGAGAGAAGACAATTAAATTGCTTACCATTCTAGATGGTCGAAACCTTTCAGTGAAGGTCGTACCTAGTCTTTACGATATTCTGAGTGGAAATGTGAGGTCAGGAGCGGTGTACGGGACGCCCCTTATTCATGTCGATCGATTTGTGATGTCACATTGGCAAATGGTTCTAAAACGTGCCATTGATGTCATGTCTTCCTTGGTTGCATTGGTGATTATTTCTCCTTTATTTCTCCTGCTGTCTATTGTTGTCAAGAGCGCCTCAGCAGGACCGGTTTTTTATCGTCAAGAACGCATAGGCAGGTATGGTGTCCCCTTTAAAATAATTAAATTCCGTACAATGATCGTGAACGCTGAAGCAGGAACCCCTCAGTTGAGCTCCGGTACAGACCCCCGTATTACATCATCTGGGAAGTGGATGCGTAAGATGCGTTTTGATGAATTGCCTCAATTTATAAATGTTTTAAAAGGGGAGATGTCGCTGGTAGGACCACGTCCTGAACGCCAGTATTTTATTGATAAAATCAAAGAAAAGGCACCCCATTTCGCCCACCTCCAGAAGGTGAGGCCAGGGATTACTTCATGGGGCCAAGTCAAGTTTGGGTATGCTGAAAATTTGGCTCAAATGCTGCAGCGTCTTCGCTACGATATTATGTACATTGAGAACATGTCTTTGGCCCTAGATTTTAAGATTTTAATATATACTGTACGCACGGTATTACGCGGTCAGGGGAAGTAGAATCTTGCCGATTTAATACGGTTCGTTTTTTTACATAATATTCCCGAACTTAGAGTTATGTTAAGTTTGATCTCTAACCAAACTCGTAACCACCTGATTTACGCACTCTTTGTGCTGTTAGGGCTAGTCTTTGCGTCGATTAACACACATGCGCAATCGGATGAATCACGACTTGTCGGATCAAAGGAAGGGACATTAATCGTGAATTATTGGAGTTCAGCACCTGATCCTGAAGTGGAACAGCTCAGATCAGTCATGGTTGAAGCGTTAGAAATGTATCTTAATGGGGCTGTTAATATTCAAGATGGAGAAGTGAATTGGCATTCAAGTTTAAGAACGATTAAGAAGGATATGGAGCGGTTGGTGAAGGATTTAATGGTGTTAAGAAAGTTCAAAGAAAAAGTGCCCTTTGAGGGGTTCTCAAATGAAATTGATGCCTTGCTTAATGATGTGGATGAATTGGATGAGCGCGATGTTGATAGAATGCGAGGCGCTTCCAAAATACCTTATGAAGACAGGTTTTATTTCCTCATCCAGTCACGTTTGCAAGAGGTGATACTTCAAGCGGGTTTAGAACTTGGATGGTATGTCAACAAAGGGCTTCTCGCGCTTGTAGGCCAAACCTTTGAACCTGTACCCACACAGTCTTTGGAAGATTGGCAGAATTATGATCCAAATGCCCCTCTGAATCCTTTAGAAGTTGATTTTTCTATTGAAACGATGGATCTCATAGAAGATGAGGACAACAGTAGTTTGCCTCCAACAACGCCCCCAACACCGGAGACAGATCTTTTGCAGCGAATCATCGTTTTGCTAGAAGACCATAACCGTCGACTAGAAATTGTAGAGCAAAATCAATCCAATTCAAATGTTCCTGTCAATACCATTGACATCGCAAGAAATGGTTTAAACAATGATGACCGATCTTCCCCTTCATCAGATCCTGTGCTTCAGGCCTTAAACCTTCCCGACAAGTTTGATGTTAGATTCTATACCGGAAGTTCGAATCTGACACTTAATGCTCAACTCCAAATCAATGAACTGGTGGGGCTTATGGTGCGATATCCTCAGCTTCGTTTGATGTGTACAGGACATGCCGATTTGTCAGGAGATCGTGTTGTAAACCTTAATCTTTCTAGGGCACGGGCAACGACTGTAAGAAACTATATTTTAGATAGTGGTGTGAATTCAGAGCGGGTTGTCATGAATTTTTTCGGTGAAGAAAGAGCAGAATCGAGAGGGGCGAAGGACAGAAGGGTAATCGTGACGTTCTTTGTAGAACCATGAAGATAATTTGTATTGGACGTAATTACTTAGACCACGCCACAGAACTTGGCAACGCGGTTCCTTCTGAGCCGATGTTTTTTCTCAAGCCCGACAGTGCAATTTTGCACAAACGCCATGCTTTCTATATCCCCGATTGGACAGACGAAGTTCATTACGAAGTGGAGTTGGTTGTAAAGATTCTTAAACGGGGCAAGGCGATTCAAACAAAATATGCGTCACGCTATTATACTGAGGTAGGTCTCGGTATTGACTTCACTGCGCGAGATGTTCAAAGCAAACTTAAAGCTGCGGGGCATCCTTGGGAAAAAGCCAAATCGTTTGATGGTTCTGCTGTAGTCTCCGAAGAATTTATTTCACTGGATCGTTTGGGTAAAAGTATTCAGAACTTACATTTCGATTTAAGTCTTAACGGAACTAAAGTACAAATAGGGTCAACATCGGACATGATTTTCAAAGTTGATGACCTCATATCGTATATCTCCCAGTTTATGACGCTTAAAACAGGGGATTTGATATTTACCGGAACCCCTTCTGGAGTCGGTCCAATCAAATCAGGGGATAAAATCACAGGAAGTTTAGAAGGTTTTCAAATGTTAAACGTTAATGTTAAATGAAACAATTTGTATCTGTTCTCAATAATCTGTAGTACACTTGTGTGAATTTTTTAAACATAGTTGATTTTATGCATTTGATTTTGGTAGGATTTATGGGCAGTGGAAAATCTACTCTTGGCAGACGTCTCTCAGAGCAGATGTCCAGACCATTTATAGATATGGATTCTCGCATAGAAGAGAATTTGGGGTGTTCAATAAGTGAGTATGTCGCTGAGTTCGGGTTAGAGGCCTTTCGAATTGAAGAATCAGAACTCCTGAGAACAATTGTAGAGGAACCTGAATCAGTGATCGCTACAGGCGGAGGGACTCCATGTGCGGATGGCGCGATGGATTGGATGAGAAAGCACGGTGTGGTTGTTCATCTTTCAGTGCCAGTGCCAGAATTGGCAAAACGATTAAAAGGAAACGTTGCGAATCGACCTCTTTTGTCGAATGTGAAGCCGGACGATTTTGAACGTGTTATCGGAAGGCATCTCTTGGTGAGAGCAAGTTGTTACGGCAATGCCGATGTGAAATGGACAGAAATTGAATACACTGATGATCAACTGACAAACAGACTGAGTTCTATCGGATGGCGCTTACGAGAAGCGCTTTAAGATTTTCTTGCAGCTGTTAAAGTTCGAGAAAAACAGCATCAGATGTCGATTTCACTTTACTCAACTTGACGGAGATATGTTCATTCAGGTGAGTTGAGAGAGATAGCCCGCAATAGTCAGCTCTTACCGGGAAAGAGCGATGTATTCTGTCCACTAATACTGTTGTGTACACGCCTTTTGGACCTGAGTCCAGGATGTGTTTGACAGCATATATTAAGGTTTTCCCAGAATTCAAAACATCGTCCACAATGACCACCACTTTTGATTGAATGTCAGCTTTAGACGCATTGCAGACGATTTCTTGAGAAAGTGGATTTTCTTTGTCGAGCTTGATGTTTTTAAGGTGGATTTTCAATTTCCCTATTTTGGTAAGAATGGAGTGAAGGCGTATCGCCACTTCTTGACCCTGGCCTTCGACCCCCATCAGTATAATCGCTGACTCTGAGTGGTGAGCTTCGAGAAGTTGTCTGGCCATACGTTGGAACTTTCGTTCTATTTGGTCTGAATCAAGGATCTTGTTATTCTTCATAATCTCTTTATTTCATATCAATGATGGGGATAAATCCCGGTATTCGTTCAAACAATGCCACAGATTCGACGTGAGCCGTATGGGGGAATTGATCGACAAGCTTAAATTGAACCAGTTTATATCCGTTTTCTGCCAAGGTAGCCATATCTCGGGCTTGTGTTGCTGGATTGCAAGAGACGTAGACCATTCTGTCGGCTTGCAGTCTGATGACCTTCCTGAGTGTTTTAGGAGAAATGCCCGCTCGCGGTGGATCCATGACGAGCGTCCTTATGCATCCTTTGTATTCTGGATATTCAAGTAAGAATTTGCCCACATCGGCGGCAAAAAAGGTGGTGTTTTTTGAGCCATTCCGCTCCGCAGAGATTCTGGCGTCTTCAATCGCAGTTTCGACAATATCTACGCCGATGATTTGGCCATCATGGTGTTGTGCGAGCAATTGAGAGATGGTGCCTGTTCCACAAAATAAATCCAGGACCACATCGTCCTTTCCTCCCATCCCTTTTTCAATGGCCATTGAGATGACTTCACTGTAGAGTCTCTCAGCGCTAAGGGGGTTTGTTTGAAAGAAGCTACTTAAACTAATGTCAAATTTAAGACCATGAAGGACTTCAGTAATGCGGTCTTGTCCGAAGATTAAAGCACTGCTTCCTTCTCTTGCTTCAACTCTTTCACCGATGTCATCGTTGATTGTGTGCAGAATTCCAGCCACTCGATCTCCCCATAGCCCCAGAATAAACGCTGTGAATTCCGACTCAATAAATTCCCCTTCTCCTCCAGAAGTCGTCACCAAATTGATGAGGATCTTATTCGTTGCCTCACTGCGTCTGATTACAAAAAACCGAAAGAACCCCTTTCGTTGAGGAGGATGCCAAGCTGGAAGTCCTGTATTCTCGCACCACTTCCGGACTTTATAAATGTCATCCTCAATCTGTTTGTCGAACAACCCTGAATCTCGATCTAAGTTTTCAACCGCCCACCACGTCCCACGGTGTTTAAATCCCAATCCGAAATCGTCCACTTTTTCTCCGCTCTCCAAATCGTGACGGATTTCGGAAAAGCTATATTCCATCTTATTTCTGTAATGCCACACGCTTGGTGAGCTCACGATCCCTTGATAAATCTCTCTGGCATTTGCTATTCCACCGATTCTTTCAAATAAATTTATCGCCGTTTCTTCCTTGTATTTGTGCTGAATTTCTATTGGGAATGACGCATATGGTGCTCCAGGAATTGTTTGGTATGGCGTCTGAACCTCATCAGGAGAAGGTGTGATGATGTCTTTTAAGCGGCATTCAGCATATCTGTTTTTACATTTAATAACCTGAGCACTAACTTGTTGTCCAGGAAAAGTGTTTTGAACAAATACCGTAAAATCTCCGGTCTCAGTTTTAATTCTCGCAATACCCTTTCCTCCGAAAGCTGAATCAGTGATTGTTACATGAATAACTTCACCTTTTCGATACATTTTTTGTTTTCCCATATCGCGGCAAAGGTAAAGCCGGTTTTCCACCTCTGTACACCTAAATTGCAGGTACATTTGTAAGATGATCATAAGAACCACACTTTTCTCTCTTTGCCTTGTGTTCTTGTCGATGTTTTCTGCTGCGATGTCGGCCCAAACACCTCTTGAACTTTCTCTCATCACGTTCAATATCAGGTATGACAATCCCGCTGATCCCTTACTTTGGGATAATCGGAAAGAAGAAGTCACAAAAGCCATTGCTTTCTTCGATATTGTGGGTCTTCAGGAGGCTTTGCCAAATCAGTTAGAAGACCTCAAGGCAAAACTGCCCTGGATGAGTATTTATTCTGAAACGCGTTTCGGGAATGGGGAAGGAGAAGCGTGTCCTATCATGTGGCAGACAAAACATTTTGACCTCCTGCATTCAGAAACCAGATGGCTCTCTGAGTCATGGTCGGATACGGCGTCTATAGGTTGGGATGCGACCATGCCACGAATCGCGTCAATCGTTTCTCTCCATCACAAAGAATCAGGCCAAATCATTCGTGTGATTAACTCACATTGGTCTCACGTGGGTGAGGAAGCACGACAAGCTTCAGCATCTTTAATCCGAAGCTGGGCCGTGAAGGGTGGGGCAGACGTCGTCATCGTCTTAGGAGACTTTAACGCAGAACCTGAATCAGCAGAAATTGATTTTCTACTCTCGACGAATCTTAAAGATTCTTACGATGTTGCAAAAACGAGATGCAGAAAAAGCTTCGGGACGTATACCGGATTCGACCCCGTGGGCTTTGCTGGTCCAAGGATAGATTACATTCTGGTGGACGGCGCAGAAGTCTCATGGATTTGTGCAGACGAGTATATTAAGCAAGGGTTCTATATTTCTGACCACTTGCCAGTACATGCATTTGTTTCCTTAAAAAGTCAATAGCCCCTTTCAATGTCACGCTTCCAAATCCTCGTACTCAACGGACCCAATTTGAATTTGCTCGGCACCCGAGAGCCTGAGGTTTATGGCGCTGCTACCCTAGATGACTTGGTGTCAGATCTCCGAAAGCGCTTCCCTGATATTGACATTGCAGATGTTCAATCAAATGATGAAGGCGCCCTCATTGATGCCATTCAAGATTATGGATCTCGGTTTAATGGCATCGTTTTCAATCCTGGTGGATATGCGCATACTTCTGTCGCCATTCGCGATGCGGTATCCGCGATAGCCGCACCTGTCATTGAAGTACATATCTCCAACATACACGCCAGGGAAGAATTCCGAAACATCTCAATCGTAGGAGGCGCTTGTAAGGCCGTTATTTCCGGATTGGGTGTAAATGGTTATGCTGTAGCAATAGCACATCTTAAATCACTTTGCTAAAGTCTGCTTCCGAAGATTATTAAAAGTCCCCTTCGGTCTACGCTTTATACCCGTCAATAATCTTGTTTAAGACCTGAGAGAGTTGTTTGGCGTCTTGCGACGGAAGTTGCTTGCCCAAGACTTGGGTTTTTCCGTTGTAAGTGAAATAAACGGTGTCTCCACCGATGATCCAGAAGCTGTTGTCAAGCTGCTGCATAAAGGAGGTCGAGTCTCTTTTATAAAAGGTCAAGTCAGATATTTTCTGCAAGTCATACAATTGGTCGCGTCCTCGGGTGCCGAACGCATTTTTGATGATGACCCGGTTTTTGTCGATTCGAATGATTTCCTTGCCGATTCTTCTCCAAGCGACAACTTTTGCAATGCGCACCCAGAAAAATGTCCAAAACACCAAACATCCCAAGTAAAACAAGCGTTCGTCTCCTTCAAATGTAGCCGCGCCATACATCAACAAGACGCCCAATCCGGTCCACCCACCAAGCCACGTTTCGAGCGACATGCGTTGCGTATCTGTAATCGTGGTGTCAATCACAATGGTCGTCGCATCGCCGTGATCAGCGATTGAGATTCTTTTTCCAATCGACCGTGTTTTCTTCTTAGAAGCCATCACTCAATTATTCTCTTATATAAAGCCAAATATTTGGGCAAGACCAGATCAATTCTGAATTCCTCCGCACGCGCCAACGCTGATTTTTTAAATGTCGCCAAGAGATCCTGATTACTTAAAATTTTCACACCATCCTTTCCCATGCCCTCTATGTCTCCCAATTCTCTCATCGTCCCGGATACACCATGACGGTTCACTTCGGGCAACCCACCTCTGTTCGAAGAGATGACAGGCACACCAGCTGCCATGGCTTCAAGGGCAACCAATCCGAAACTCTCAGTTTCGGATGGTAATAAGAACAAGTCGCTGACAAGCAACGGCTCTATCGGATTTTTTACCTTTCCTAAAACAGTGACTTTCTCCTCAATACCAAGCTCTTTACAGAGTTGTTCAGCAGCATTGCGTTCCGGTCCATCTCCTACCAGTAAAAGACGAACATCTAATTCCTTGGAAATAAATGAAAAGATTTTAATGACATCGAGAATGCGTTTGACGGGTCTGAAATTTGAGATATGTGTGATGATCGGTTGCCCTTCTGGAGCCACTTGTTTTCTGAATTCTTCGTTGGGGGAGATTTGGTAATGAGAAGGGCAGTAGAAGTTGGGGATTACCTCGATGTCTCTGTTTACGCCGAACAACTTAAATGTGTCATTTTTCAAATCATTCGACACAGCGGTGACTGCATCACTCGAGTTAATCGCGTAAGAAATGACAGGCTCAAATGATGGGTCTCTTCCCAGAAGCGTGATGTCAGTGCCGTGGAGCGTCGTGATGATCGGCATTTTAAGCCCTTCTTCAGCCAAGATTTTTTTTGCTGTGATGGCTGCACTTGCGTGTGGAATGGCGTAATGTACATGAAGTAGATCGAGCGCGTGATCACGTGCGACTTCTACCATCTTGCTGGCCAGAACGAGTTCATAAGGCGGGTAGTCGAATAAAGGATAATCTGAAACGCGGACTTCGTGATAGAAAATATTTGTTTTAAAATTTCCGAGGCGTACAGGTGTGTTGTAGGTAATGAAATGTACTTCATGTCCTTTTGCTGCAAGCGCTTTCCCTAATTCAGTAGCGACGACACCGCTCCCTCCGAAAGTGGGATAGCAAACCATTCCTATTTTCATCGTGCTACGGCGTTTAAATGTTCCATAACGACCCTTTGGATTTCTGTTCTGACATCCATTGTAATGAGCTTTCTATTCTCTGCGTGTGGGAATGTCCTATTGCTTAAAAACACATACACCAAGTCGTATCTAGGATCGACCCAAATCAGTGTTCCTGTAAAACCTGAATGACCAAAGCTTGACGCACTAGACAGATTGCACGTCGGTCCTTGATCATGTTCCATTGCAGGCTTATCAAACGCAATCCCCCTTCTGTTTTTGGTATCAGGGTAAGCCCTAGAAGTCCATTTTTTGACCGTATTTCCATCGTGACTGAAGAAGTCATGTCCGAGCAAAGCGCCACCATTGAGAAGCATTTGTCCCAAACGTGTTAAATCATGTGCGTCGCTAAATACACCCGCATGGCCACTTACACCGCCAAGCAATGCTGCCCCCGGATCGTGCACATAACCATGCACTGTTCGTTTTCTGAAAATCGTATCAATTTCAGTT
>CAJXHE010000056.1 GCA_913051865.1 uncultured Flavobacteriales bacterium | reverse complement strand
CATTTCACAGAGCCACGATGAAGCGTTATGCAGATTTTCTTCAAAATGAGAAAAACCTGGAGGTGCACTATGTTGAATCTGTCGACGAAATTTCTGACATTAGATTGCTTGTTCCTGACTTGAAACTTCAAGGTGTTGAAAGCGTACACTTTATCGACCCCGTCGACAACTGGCTTCAAAAAAGACTTGATCAAAGTTTACTTAAATCTGGAATTCAAGGCACGCAGTATGATTCACCGATGTTTTTGAATTCTAAAGAAGACCTTGCTGTCTTTTTCAGAAGAGACAAAAAGAAATACCACCAAACCACTTTTTACACCGAACAACGTAAAAAGCGCAACATCTTAATGGACTCGGACGGAAAGCCCATGGGAGGGAAGTGGACCTTCGATACAGAGAACAGAAAGAAATATCCTGCAAAAAAAATCCCGCCCGCCATTCATTTTCCCGAGAACGATGCGTATTTCGATGAAGCGACATCTTATGTCGAGACACATTTCTCACACCATCTCGGAGACCTCACAGCATATTCATTGTATCCCACCAGTTTTTCAGAGACGAGTGCGTGGCTCGACCAGTTTTTTGAACATCGATTTTCTGAGTTTGGCGTCTATGAAGATGCCATCGTGGCAGAAAACTCTATTTTAAACCACAGCGTTTTGACGCCCATGCTTAATGTGGGGTTAATCACCCCAAAAGAAGTCGTCAACCGTTGCCTGCGCCATGCAGAGGTGAATGATATCCCTCTGAACTCTACTGAAGGTTTTGTTCGACAAATTATAGGATGGAGAGAATTTATCAGAGGTATTTATGAGAGCAGAGGCAGTGATGAACGCACCACCAACTTCTGGAATTTTAAAAAGAAAATCCCAGCTTCATTCTATGATGGCACGACGGGTATTCTGCCCATTGATCAAACGATTAAAAAAGTATTGAAAACAGGCTATTGCAATCACATAGAACGCTTAATGGTTTTAGGGAACTTCATGATGTTGTGTGAATTCGATCCAGATGAAGTGTACAGGTGGTTCATGGAGCTTTTCGTGGATTCCTATGATTGGGTTATGGTGACAAATATCTATGGCATGAGTCAATTTTCTGATGGCGGTTTAATGGCGACCAAGCCTTACATCAGTGGGAGTAACTATATCATGAAAATGAGCAACTATAAAAAAGGGGATTGGCAAGCGACTTGGGATGGTCTCTTTTGGCGCTTTATGGATACCCATCGTGATTTCTTTTTATCCAATCCAAGGTTGGGGATGCTCGTGCGTATGTTTGATAAAATGCCTGAAGAGAAGCGGAAACAGCATCTTGAGAATGGTGCGCTTTATTTAAAAACACTTCACCTGTCGTGATGAGGATAATCAGAATGCGATGAATCAGTCAGAGGGTCACATACATGTTGTGGGAGCTGGAGTCAGTGGCCTGGTCGCTGCCAGTGTGTTAGAAGCCCATGGCTATCATCCGGTTGTGATTGAACGTACTGATGACGTGGGTGGAAGGGTGAAAACCGATGTTGTGAATGGCTTTCAATTGGATCATGGCTTTCAAGTGCTTCTAACATCCTATCCAGAAGCTCAGAAACACCTTGATTTTGAGGCTTTAGAATTACAGAAGATATTGCCTGGGGCGTCGATTTTCTTAAACAAGAAGCAAAACATCATCGGCGATCCCTTGAAGGCGATGTCTTTTTTGTTGCCGACCATGTTTTCGGGGATAGGTTCGTTCTCTGATAAACTGAGAATCCTAAAACTCAATCGGACGTTAAAGAGAAAAACCCTGTCAGAGATTTTCTCAGATCCTGAAAAATCCACGTATGCATATTTAAAGGATTACGGGTTTTCAAATGAGATTATTCGAGATTTTTTCACACCGTTTTTTGGTGGGATTTTTCTAGAAACGACATTGGACACTTCCAGCAGGATGTTTGAGTTTGTCTATAAAATGTTTGGGGATGGATCTGCTGCTCTGCCTAAGGCAGGTATGGCGGCGATTCCAAAGCAATTGCATGCAAAGCTTCAGAACACAGATTTCATGTTTAACACACATGTCGCGTCGGTCCAGGAAGGTGAAGTCACGCTTAAAGACCACACAACATTAACGTCGCGTGCGACGATTGTGGCCACAGATGCACGTGAGTTGGTGGTCAGTGAAAAACATAAATCGATGGCTTGGAAATCTTGCCAAACTTTGTATTTTCAAACCGACCACAGGGTGATTCGTAAAGAATTAATTGGGCTCATTCCACAGGACGGGACGCTCATTAACAACATCTTTTACCACACGAGCTTGAAAACGGTGTCAAACCCCAGCAACGAATTGCTTTCTGTTACAGTGATTGATCGTCATCAGTTATCTGATGAGGCGTTGATTTCAAGGGTGAAAGATGAATTACAAGAACACTGCGGCATTGTTTCTCCCCAGTTGATTAAATTGTATACGATACCCCAGGCCTTGCCAAATCTACAGGATTTAAAAACCGCCATGCCCATTGAATCACATGCCACACCTGGTGTGTTTCTCGCTGGAGATACACTGTTAAATGGCTCCTTAAATGCAGCCATGATCTCAGGAGAATCCGCAGCGCTTGCTGCGATTGAATTTTTAAGCAAAAAAAAATAGGACGGGGGTGAGCCCGTCCTATTTCCGTTTCAACTTTCTTGTGTGTTACACTAAGCCATTTCTTTCTTTGTTTCAGCGATAGCAATAGAATATACAACCAGTCCAAATCCGATTTTGTTGATCGCATCTGCAATGTTGTACCATACATCTACACTTTCTGGAGTCATGAGGCTACTGAGCCATCCGCCGTCCATACACATGTATCCGATTGGATAAATAGCCCATCCTACGAGGACAAACCAACCCAAATAGCGCACACCTTGCTTGATCGTGTCAGAATTGCTTTTTGCAGCCAATTGCGCAACTTCACCGAACCAAACATTGTACAAAATATATAAGTATCCCAATGTTGAGAGGATGCCCCAAGTCACAGAATGTGCTGCAGCTCCCCCACCACCTGGGTTAAATGCTTCTCCGATGTATCCACATACGAGCATCCATGTTGATGCCAAAATGAGTTTCCACAGGAGACTCTTTTTTGCGCCAGCAAGTTTTGTCAACAGATAAAACTCAACACACATCAATGGAACTGTGAGGATCCAATCAACATATCTGAAGAATGTCGGAGAGTCGCCTGTTGCCAGATTGTAGTCTCTCATGTAGTAGTAGTGTACAGCTGCGATACCTGTAATAAGTGCTGATACAAGTAAAGACATCTTCCACTTAGGGCTAACACTTCCTCTTTCGACAAAGAAGAATACTGAGGCTGCTAACATGGCGATGTACCCTGTAAAGAAGGTAAATGCGACATAATTGTCAGGAGCAATTGGTTCGATAATATTTAATAACATATTTAATTGGTTTTAGATTATTTATGCAAATATACACAACAATGTTTGTTTTGTATAGTTTTTGCCAATAAATGTTATACACAATATAAAATATAAATTGTGAAAATCACATTCGTTTTATACAAAGTGTTGTTTTACATTGAATTACGAGTCGTAATCTCACTTTAATATTTTCTTTGTAGTCAGGTTTTGATTAATAAAAGATTTAATTGATTCAAGCATGATCATGTTTTTTGCTCAGTTTCAAAGTCTCGGGCTTAAGACCTTACTTTTACAGCATGAGGAATAAGAGAATTTACTTCGGACTGGTCCAGTTTCCCATTGTTGCGATTTCAATCTTTTTTATCTGCTTCCTGGTTGCCGCATTGTTGTTTCCCGGTTCAGAAATTAAACATCTTCACTTCAAATCAGACATGTATTCTCTAACACACAATTTCTTAAGTGGTCTTGGGAGTTTGGAGACATCCTCTGGGGAGTCAAACACCGCTTCTTCCATCCTTTTTAATGGAAGTTTGGTTTTGGTCGGTGCGACACTCGTTCTCTTTTACATCAGGTTTAAAGACTTCTTTATTTCCCTCGGAGATTCTGAGAAGTCAATCAAGCTTGCCCGGATCTCACAATTTGTGGGGCTCGTTGCTGGTGTTTTGTTTGCAGGTGTGGGATTCGTTCCTCACGATTTGCATTTCGGTGCTCATGTTTTCTTCGCAAATTATGCATTCCTGGTCCTCTTTATTTTGTGTATCCTTCACAGCCTCACAGTCTATCACTCAAAGTTCATGAGCAACAGATACGCCCTAGGGTACATGTTGTTTTGTATCGTTCTGCTCGTCTACTTGTACATTATATTTTTGGGCCCGAGAATCGGTCCAAACACACTGTATTCAGAGATAGATTTGATGATTCAAGTGATTTCCCAAAAATCGATCGTCCTCTCTTTAATTCTCTCCATCCTCATTCAGGTGTATGGATTCCATGGCCTGTTTAAAAAGATGAATTAAACCGAGAAGCGCGACTTAAAGCACGTTAAAGCACGTCGAACAACATCAGTGCTGCCATTGCAATCATAATGGTATTTTCAATAAATGTCGCTTCTGTCATCGGTAATTTCAAGGCTGTTCCGAGGCATGCACAGCGTATGGATTTTTTATCCATCAATGTTTTTGTCACACCGATTGTGGTGACTCCTAAAACCACAAGTGTCACGACCAAAGCGAGATGTACTTCATAACGCATCAAGAACATGAGGCCCAATGCCGTTTCTATAAATGGATAAATCCAACCGTAGATGGGAAGACGTTTTGCCAAGGGGTCGTACATTTTAAAAGATTCGGGGAATCCCTTTAAATCTAACATTTTAAAGAAGGAAAATACGATGTAAAACAGCCCCATGAAATCCAGCATGAATTCCTGCCAAGACCAGTCCTTGTAATGGAGCAAGATGCCGGCTGACGTGATGTAAAAGAGAATAAGCAACAGCGGTTTTAATTGCTGAAGTTTCGTTTTCTCAAGTGACTTCTCAAGTGACATCGAAGGTTTGTTCGTGGAGGCCACATTATTTCTTCCGCCCTTTTCTGACACCGTAAATTTTTCAGGAAGTGCGTTTTGCAGATCTGCAGCTGCAAGATGTTTGTCCATCGTGATGTCTGCTTCCCCTTTCGTAAGGTCAACGGTCACATGGGAGATGTGGGGCAGGGCGTTTAAATATTTTTCTACGGAAGCTTTGCAATTGTTGCAAGTCATTCCCTCTATTTTAAATGTCTGATTCATTGAATGCTTATTGATTCACAAACTGCGCGAGCAAGCCATGGAAATGGTGGACACCTTGTTCCTTGGTGGGGGAGAAGCGGCCCGCGGTGTAGTACCGAGACTGAAGCCCCTGATGGACACTCTCCACGACGACTTCATCTTCCTTTTCGACCTTGTCTAGAAGCGCTCCAGCGCCCGAATCCAGCTTCGTTTCGTCGTACACGTAGGTGATGAAACTGACTTTTGTTTTATTCAAGCCCAAAGGCTTCACGATGTTGATAGAGAGTCCCCAAGGGTAGAAGTTAAACATCATGTTTGGGAAAATCCAGTAGTAATACGCGGCGACTTCCTTGCCATGATCTGGATGTCCTTCCGGAAGATCGAAGATTTCTGTGCCTCCATCTGTATATCCGATCTGCAGATTCATGTGTGGATAGAGCTCCGTTTTGTAGTTTCCGTAATCGAGTTCGCTGTTGAGGTCGTCGTGAACGAACGGGATGTGGAACCCTTCGAGATAATTGTCACAGTAGAGCGCCCAATGGCAGTTGATGATGTATTCCTTGCCGCGTGAGGCGTTGTTTTTGAACGACTCAAGCGGAAGAAAGCCGATGCGTTCGTTCATCTTGTCGAGAACTTCTGACAACGCGAAGGAGGGTTCCAGGGAAACGAACAAGTGCCCACACAGATCTTGTAACGAGAACTCTCGCAATCCCTCACACGCGCGGGGGAAGTTTTTTGCCTGAGAGAACTCGGGCATGGACTTGAAGTTTCCAGCCAAATCGTATTGGCGTCCGTGGTACATACACGTGAGCCCCTTTGCTTTTCCTGGATTCGTCGCCACAAGATTTCCGCGGTGTGTACACACGTTACTTAGGCACTTGATGTCATCGTTCTTGTCACGCACGAGGAGGAGGGGCTCGTGTAAAAAATCTGGCAACAGCACGAAAGGGTGTACCGTTTCAGAAAGGGGAACTGCGCTTCCTGCGTCTCCAATCCATTGCCATGTTTTCAAGAATACCGTTTCTTTAAGCTTCTCAAAAACGTCCTGACTTTGATAAAATCGTGGAGGCAGGGTCTCTGCAAGGGTAATATCTGGATTGATGAAAAACGTCTCCATTGTATTAAGCTTTTTCTCTTGAAATTAAGAAGTAGAATGGTATGCCCAGTAAAAATAAGACAAGCCCCGAAATTAGTACTTCAGATCCACATCCCACCATAATCCAAACTGTAAATGCAAAGGCACACATTGCGACTGCGCACTTCTTATAAAACCCGGTACTGGATCTCTTGAGTAGGCGCACCAAACTGATGATTGAAAAGAGGAATGGAATGGTGACTGCCAGGGTCGTCAATTGCATCATGTATGAAAATGTATCCACGAGGCTGTTTGAGTAGTTGAAAAGCATGAAAATGGACACGATACAACTTGAGATGGCAATTCCATAAATGGGTGAATGCGCGGTGTTGACCTTCCCGAATATTTTCGGAAACAAGCCCGCATGTGCTGCCGCCATAGGAATGGCGCCCTGCATCAGGATCCAACCGTTGAGTGCGCCCATGGTGGCGATGACAGCGCCCGCGGCAACAATGTATTTGGCGGCCCCTCCCCAAAAGATCTCTGCAACATCCGCAAAAGGCGCACTCGATTCCGCCAAGATCTCAGATGGAATCACCCCCATAATGGATACTGAGCTGATGATGTAAATGACGACCGTGGCGAGCGTCCCGAATACCGTTGCCTTTCTGACGGTTCGCGCGGAATCTTGAACACTGCCACTGGGGATGGTCGCACTCTCCATGCCTAAGAATGCGAAAAACGTCAGCATTGTCGTCGTTGTAATTACAGAAAAATCACTTTCTGACGTCAAATTAAATGGGGTGAAATTTTCTGCCTGCACGTAAAACATCCCCCAAATTCCAATGAGTATAATGGGTGCGATTTTAAGCGTGGTCGCAATGATTTGGACCAGAGCAACCGTTTTAATTTCCTTAGAATTAATCCACGTAAAGAACCAAACGATGGCGAGCCCAGTCGCAATAGCGGACATTGCCGACGTTTCTAAGATCGGAAAAAACACAGCCAGATATCCGACGACCGCCACTGTGATCGCAGCATTCGCACACCAAATCGACACCCAATATCCCCAAGCCACCAAATACGCAGCGAAGTCGCCCATGCCTAACCTTGTGTATGCAAAGGGCCCACCATTGGCTTCCGGTACGAGCTTCCCCAGATATCCGAAAACAACGGCCAGCAACACCGCACCCAAAGACGCACACATCCATCCCACGATACTGATTCCTCCAAAAGCGGCGAGTGCGGCAGGCAACATGAAGATGCCGGAACCGATCATGTTCCCTACGACGAGTGCTGTACACCCCCAGAATCCTATTTTTTTGACGTTTTCGATGTCTATGTCTTGGTTTTACAATGTGTTAAGATAAAATACAATATCTTGACTTTTTTTTGTTGTTGTCAGTTATTCTCATTTCCCCACTTATATGATATGAAACACACGCTCTTCCTCCTTCTTTTTTTATCTCCACTGTTTAACTACTCTCAGGAAACTTTGAATGAGACCCTCGTGCACGACGGAATCACGCGTGAGTATACAATACATATACCACCGGGATACGATGCAGAAAACCCGGTCCCGCTTGTCTTCAGCCTTCACGGATTTACGTCTAACAACGCCTTTCATATGCTCTATACGGGGTTTAACAATATCGCTGATACTGCGACCTTCATTATCGTGTATCCTCAGGGGACGCTTACTGCTCAAGGAGCTACGCACTGGAATGTTGGCGGTTTTACCGCAGGAAGTACAACCGATGACGTGGGGTTTTTTGATGCTTTGATTGATGAAGTCTCAAGCAACTACAGCATCAATGCTGACAGGATCTACAGTACTGGGATGTCTAACGGGGGGTATATGAGCTTTCTTCTTGCATGCCAAATCAGTTCTAAGATTGCTGCCGTTGCTTCAGTCACCGGCTCCATGACACCCTCAACGTATTACGAGTGCAATCCCGAACACCCCACTCCAGTATTGCAAATTCATGGCACGACTGACGGAACAGTTCCTTATGGAGGGGGTGCAGGATGGTCGGAACCAATCACTGACGTTTTAGATTACTGGATCAATTACAACAACTGCGAGACAGATCCCATTCTCACGCCATTTGAAGATATCGAACCAAATGACGGATCTACTGCCGAACACTTTCTGTGGGATTCGGGCGACAACGGTGTCACCACCGAGCATATTAAAATAACAGGAGGGGGGCACGATTGGCCCGGCATTGGATTGGGGTATGGCAATATGGATCTCAGTGCAAGTCTTGAAGTGTGGAAGTTCTTCATGCGTTTCGATATCAACGGTAGCCTCAATGCAGAAGTCAACGATGTGGTTGAAATCGATCACGAGAAGACGCTCCTGAAAATCGTAGACATCCTAGGCAGAGATGCTCGGGAGGTGAAAAATCAGATGCTCTTTTATATCTTTTCAGACGGCACGACGGAAAAACGATTTTTCACGGAGTAACCCTGAAAGTCAACAGCGATAGCTGAGGCGGGACCATTCCCCTCGGGAGTTAATCTTCTCCCGACCGCATAGCGGCGTCGATAAAATGAATTTCAGTATCCGAGGGTAATAGATTCAAGGTCAGTGAACTTCTAGGTCATTGCTCATGTTCAGGCCATGAAAAACGGCGCTGTAGATATCAGAGCCTTTAACGTTTTTCTTGTAATACTTGTTCCTTCTGGCGGTCACGAAGGGGTAGTTTTGCATTGACGCTAATTTTTGAAAAAAGACGGTGAATGAGACGGATACATCAGACGGATACAGAAGAGTGGTTCAATTCCATCTCGCATGGAATGACTGCTTTGGCGGCAATTCTGGGGCTCGTGTTTTTGATCATCCTTGGGGTTTCTTCTGAAAAAGACTTCACCCTCTTCAGTGCGATCGTCTATGGTTTGAGTCTGGTTTCACTGTATACTTTTTCCACGTTCTATCATGGATTGAGACAAGGCAAAGCAAAGAATGTGTTTCATATCCTTGACCATTGTGGAATCTATCTTCTTATTGCCGGCAGTTATACCCCTGTTCTATTGGTCTCCATAGGTGGGACGACGGGTTGGGCTCTTTTCGCGATACAATGGGCTTTTGCAGGCATCGGCATTGTCATTAAAGTGTTCTATACGGGAAAGTATAACTTAATCTCAACGTTGATGTATGCGGTGATGGGATGGATGATAGTGATCAGATGGCAGGATCTTGTAGACGCTATTCCCAGTCCTGCTTTGATGCTTTTACTTGCAGGAGGGATCTCCTATACAGCTGGCATCGTGTTTTACTTGCTGGATACACGGATGAAGTATTTGCACTTTGTATGGCATTTGTTCGTGATGACCGGCAGCGTGCTTCATTTCATCATGATCGTGAAATATGTCATTGTCTGATGCGCGAATGAATACTTTAATCACTCAATAAGGAAATTGGCCTTGAAAATTTCCAGCGGGGTTGTATCGTGCAACGACATAGGTTTCCCCACTTTTTGATACCGCGACGCCTATTCCTATCTCAGTGGTGTTTCCCCAAACCATTTGGGTGTAATGTCCCGTGTCACTGAAATTTGGACCGCAGCATTTTCTGTATCTGTAAAGCTGTATTTCTTCATACCAGCTTTTACTGGCTTCTGTCATCGGGCTCTGGTGTGTGCTGCTGTACCAATACAGATTCTCACCATCCTCGGATTTTGAATGTTCAAATCTGCCTGACTTGGCCAGTTTCTTGGCATATTCCTCAGCATCATTTGCAAGGCTTATGGACCAAGCAACAGCGTTCACACCGACCTCATCTCTGGCCTCATTGTGAACGTTCATGGCACCTGCGATGTCTTCATTCAACCCCGACTGATCACTATGCCAAGAACTGGCAAATAGGACAAATGATAAAATCAGCAGGTTTTTTAATATTTTCATTGTCATAAGATATGATATATTTGGATTCTATGAAAAACCTTCCAAATCTCCTTGTTGCCCTCACACTCTTGCTCACGGCATTCTCTACCCAAGCCCAAACCTTCGTTGTTCAACCCTACCTTCAAGATGCCTTACCGAATTCCATCAGGATGATGTGGGAAACTTCTGCAGGGGAGGAGTCCGTCGTTTTGTGGGGGCCTGATGAAGGCCTAGGGAATACCACAAGCGGAATTTCATTCAGTTCTGTCGGGGCGGCCATGATGCATGATGTTCAGCTTACAGGGCTGGAGCGATTCACCACGTATTACTATCAAGTCGTCACGGGGCAAGCCGTTTCTGAGATTCAGTCCTTTAAGACACCTCCATTTGCTTCCGATGAACAGGGTTTCAAATTCGTCGCCATGAGTGACATGCAACAAAGCAGTTCAGATCCACTCGTCTTTGATGAGGTCATCCACGATGGGGTGTTGGATTATTTGGAACAAAATCTCACGGGGGTTGTCTCAGAGGATTTGGCACTGGTGCTCATTCCGGGTGACCTTGTGGTTACTGGGAATTCTTATGGGCAGTGGGAGAATGATTTCTTTCAGTATTCCACAGACCTGATTGGCCAGGTGCCGGTATACCCTGTGTTAGGCAACCACGAGTCGAATACACAGTATTACTTTCAGTATTTTCACCTCCCTGAGAATGGGACCGAGGGGTACGAAGAGCATTGGTGGTGGAAGGATTATGGAAATGTGCGTTTTATAGGTCTCGATTCGAATGGGCCTTACGACGGGGACGTGCAATTGGCGTGGTTAGATGGTGTTTTGGCAAACACATGCTTAGCCGATTCCATAGACTTCGTCTTTGCTGAAGTGCACCACCCTTATAAATCGGAGCTTTGGACGCCTGGGGAGAGCGACTTTACTGGCAGCGTCGTTGCGAGAATGGAAGCGTTTTCGAATGAGTGTGGCAAGCCGAGCATTCATTTTTTCGGTCACACGCATGGATATTCAAGGGGTCAATCCAGAGATCACAAGCATGTTTGGATGAATGTGGCGACTGCAGGTGGAGCGATTGATTATTGGGGAGAATGGCCTCAAAACGATTACGAGGAATTCTCCGTGTCAGAAGACGATTGGGGCTTTGTTATGGTCGAGGTAGAGGCGGGTGATTCACCTAAGTTTTCTGTCAAAAGATTGAGTCGAGGAGATGGCAATGTGGATTTAGATAACGCATTAACCGATCAATTTTCAGTGAGCAAAATAGATTATGACATCACGACACCCTCTCCGATGTATCCTTTAGATGTTGAGATTGCTCCCGAGTGTGTCATCCTTCGTGGATCCGCTTTCGAGATTGAAGGCATGCACGGTGCGTCCCATTGGCAGATTACAGATACGCAAGGAGACTATAGCGATCCGCTCGGAGATGTTTGGGAACAGTTTCAAAACCTCTACTTCAATGTCGACACACAAGAAGGTGAGCTCATTACAGAAGAGTATATGCCTGGAATGCCTGAAAATACGCAATTGTGGTGGCGTGTTCGGTACAGAGATAAAGAACTGAATTGGAGTGATTGGAGCAATGAAGCGGCTTTTTCAACCGGTATGTCTTCGATGAGTGCCAACTTGTTGGCCAACCCAAGTGCTGAGGAGGGGTTGAGTTCATGGGTAATCGATCAAGGGGTGTGTGAATCGATGCTTGCGGGAGATTGTTCCGGAACCACCCCATTTTCTGACGACTATTATTTCTGTGTGGGAGGTCTCTGTACAGAAAGTGCTGTTGGGATTATGCACCAAGACATTGATGTGACATCCTTTACAGACTCAATTGATTTGGGTGTGTTCAATGTCAGCTTTGGGGCGATGATGTCCGACTGGAGTGGTGCAGATGTGCCAGAGATGCGTTTGCTGTTTTTCACCTTGGGAGGCACGCAAATTGGGGAAACGGAATACTTTGCCGGGCCCTACGTTAACTGGACGCTTGTGGAAGACAATCTGGCAATCCCCGCTTTAACACGCGTGATTAGATGCGAACTCAAAGGCACCCGCAATGAGGGGACAGACAACGATTCATATTTCGACGATGTTTTTGTCAAAGTGGGGAGCCCCACTTTATGCGAATCCCCACCCTCTAATCTGCCCGCCATCATGCCAAATTTTTCTTCACTCAAGGCGTTTCCAAACCCTGCGATAGCAGATGTTGAGATTGCTTTTGGTCCGCTGTCAGGTGAGGACCTTCAAGTGAGGATTTTTGATTCTGTGGGCAGGAAAGTTCAAGCTGAAGTTCGCATGATGCGCGATGGTGCCACCATATCGCGCGGAAATTTGTCAGCTGGAAATTACCAGGTTCTCGTCATCAATCAAGATGGAAGGTCTGGATTGGTGTCATTTGTATTTGAATGAAAAAATGATCTTCTCATTCAAACCAATGAGGTTAAGGACATACGGGAAACGAAAGGTTCGGTATATCCGAATCCCTGTAATGGCACACTCAAGGTCGTCTGATACAAACCGAAAGCGTTCTCAATTCAAGTGAAGTATACCTGGATATCCAAGGAGATCCAGGGCCATACATCATTCACATTTTGAAGGGCAACCGCCCAGGACATTCAGAGGTCATTTCTGTCATGAAGATTTAACTACATGTGATGTTATTTCTTCTGGAATGTTTTTGCCATGTAAACGATGTCACCATTGGAAAAGGAATTGTATATTTTTGATCCTTTTACGCCTGAAAACTCACGAAACGATGCCTTCAGTAAGCCGGGGACATGTTCTGCAATCAGTTTTGTTTTCCTGTCATGGATACGATCTAGAGCACGGACTACATCTTGCGAGATGACTCTCTCCGTCTTACATTCCCAACCAGGACGTTCAAACATTTTTTCCAGATCAGAGATCTTCTCTTTCGGTCGGAAATCCACCCAGCTAAACCATCCACCCGGCTTAAGAACGCGAATGACCTCCTCGAAAAACAATTGTTGATCGCCATAGCAATGAGATGACTCTACATTAATGATCGCATCGAAAGTGTCATTTGGGTAATCTAATTTCTCAGCATCTCCTTGGACAAATGAAAGTGTCTTTAAATTTTTGTGCATCTGGGTTGCCAAATCAACAGCATTCTGAGAGTAGTCTAATCCCACCATTGACTCAGGTTTGTGATATTCAGTCACAAAGGCAGCACCGCCACCTCGTCCAGACCCTATTTCTAAGGTTTTTAGGCCACGAATTGGAATGGATGTTGCTGCGGTGTCATACAGTTGAATAAACAATCTGTTGTCTTCATCCTTTTTTTCGAGTACGGTATGTTTTGCGGTGTCTGCATCTTCATATCCATAGTTCATAAATGACCAGAGGTCTTCATGTCCACTTTTCGCTAACCTTTGGTACCACCACTTCCAGAAAGCCTTTTGTGTTCTGGGAAATATTTTCATGATTGTTAGTAAGAAATGTGTCATTGTAATTTAGTAGTTGTTTTAGTTTTAGTTGTTTTCCTCCCCGATTAAAGAGATGGGGCAATCCCCCCGCTTCAGCACCATAAACAGGTGTCAGTTATTGTTGCCAAATCACTTTCCGGCTTCCATCCTTGAGCAATGCGATGCTAAACTGTCTAGGGGTG
>CAJXHE010000055.1 GCA_913051865.1 uncultured Flavobacteriales bacterium | reverse complement strand
GTGGGAGTTCGTGAGATTTAATTTCAGTCACAATGGTCATGTTCTTCCAGATTTGAATGAATGCAGCGATGCGTTGGCTTGGCGTAAAAACACATATTCAAAAGAAAAATCAGACTTAGAGGAAATCTTATTAATCGCATCCGAATCTTGTGAGCCAAACGAGAAAGTCATTGTCATTGGTCACAGCAGAGGGGGAGGAGTGGCTGCTTTGGCCGCTTTAAATAGCCATGTGGACGGTGTCGTTTTGCTTGCATCTGTAAGTGATTTTGCACGTCGGTTTCCAGTTGGAGCGAAATTAGACGCGTGGCGCAATACAGATCGTTTGGAGGTTGTAAATGGACGTACACAACAAGTGCTTTCCCATTCATTCTCCTTTTTTGAGGATTTTACTATGAATTCGGAAGCTTTGAATATTGAAACTGCGGTTCGGTCTCTTAAGGCCCCGTTGCTGGCCGTTCATGGTGATTCTGACAAAGCAGTAAGTGATGATGAGGGCCGGGAGCTGGCGGGCTGGGCCGAACATGGGCATTTCGTGTCCATTAATGATACGGGACACACATTTGGAACATCTCATCCCTGGACAGACAAAACCTTGCCATTTCCCGCATTAGAGGCTATGAGTCACATTTTGAGTTTTATAAATAACGTGTCACATTGAATACAAAAAGGGCCACTTCAAAAGAAGTAGCCCTTTGTATAATATCGTGTTGTGTTGACTTTCGACGCCACCTTTTGGCAGGCGCCTCAATCTTTTCAATCACTAGTGACTTACGACAAGCTTACGCATTGTGCGTTTGCCATTTGAAGCAACCTCAACAAGGTAGATGCCGTTATCCAAATCGAGGTCGATACGATGACCTGTAAGCAGATTTGAAGTAGCGATTTCTTTAACAACTTGACCGTTTAAAGCCATAATGCGAACAATCCCGTTTACAACGTTACTAGAAATATTAATGTAATCATTTGCTGGGTTAGGTCCGAAGGCCACATCGAGGTTTGAGACCTCAGCGATTCCATTCAAAACATCGTCTGTTTCAACGACTACAACATCGTCGATGTAATATAGTCCCGCATTAATTCCGTCTCCAAATCCGAAGAAATTAAGCCCTCCGATAATTCCATCAAATGCAAAGTTTGCAATGTACTCTCCGCCAATGAAAACTTCAGCTCGGTCATTGACAGGATCCATTCTTAGAGATACAGAAGTCCATTCGTCCAAGTTGTATGTGCCGAATGCGATATCCACTTGGTCTATGCTCAGTTGGATCGAACCATTGCCCGAAAACACCATGTCAAATGCCCAAAGTGTACCTGGTATTTGCAGTTCTTGAATGTTCATGTAAGCTGAGCCTCCAGAAGGGACGTAGATGTTGTAGCTTACTTCGTAAGCACTCTCAAGTCCAATAGGTAGGTAGATGTCCATAGGTCCGCCAGCCAATGTGCCGAATACTTTTAAGGATTGTGTTCCTGAGTTTGCTTGCTCGTTGCTGACTTGACCGTCTTCATCAGTTCCTGTAGCTCCGGTCCATGTCGTCCAAACTGAACTAGCGACACCGATGTAGTCACCAACTTGGTATGATTCGAAGTCTTCCTCGAGAAGAGGATCTTGGCCGAAAGCACTGCCAAAAATTAAAAGAGCACAAGGGAGTAAAAATTGTTTCATAGAATGGATTTTGAAAGTAATATAGTCAATTAAGGGCACAAATTAATAAATTTGAGTTGAATTTGTGAGAATAATTAAAAGTAAAATGGTTGTGACGGGAAATTTGAGGAAAATGAAAACGGTGGCGGCTGCCAGTTTAGGTCAAACCATTTCTTACCACATGGAGTATACAGATATTCTTGAAAAAAGACCTGCTTTTGAAATAAACAGCTGGGTAGGTCAACGAATCAGATGGAAGTTCCACGGTGTGGTTCATTGTGTGGTGTCTGGAGTTGAGATGGAAAGCGCATACAGAATGGGCATGAGTAAGAAGGCCTTTTTTGAATCGCCGATATCGTGCCCTTCTATTATCAACCCTGAACTGAGTACCATTCACACAGGTGTATCCCTTAGAGATCGTGAATTCGAAGAACGGTATCACAACGTTCCCCATGTGGTGTACCTAAGCCGAACAAACAAACTTAAAGTGGGCGTTACTGGATTTGGGCGTGAACAGTTTAGATGGAACGATCAGGGTGCTGTAGAAGCGATGACACTTTGCGTGACACCGTATAGACAACTTGCGGGAGAAATAGAGGTTGCACTTAAAGCGCACCTCAATGATAAAACCCATTGGTTGGGCATGCTTAAAGATGTCCAAAGAGATCCTGAAGAACTGCTCGAATTAAAAGACCATTGCTTTGACTTGCTCGGTGGTGCCCATTCTCAATATGAGCCGTTTTTTTCAGACGATGATACCATTTCTGAAATTCATTATCCCGTTGAAAAATACCCTGACAAGATTAAATCAGTCAAACTTGCGACAAGTCCTGAGGGTGAGGGTGTTTTGGTGGGAATTAAAGGGCAGTACTTGATGTTTGAAGATGGACGCGTCTTAAATATACGTGCGCATGAAGGGGCAAGGGTGACGCTAGAAATAGGATGAGATTAGTTTAAATTAGGGTCTGAGGGAGCCTCTGCAATGTGAGAGTATCCAGGGCCCATGCCATTTATTAGACGTTTCCAAAACGCATCGTTTTCACCTTCTGTAGACATTATTTCTTTTGATGAGGCTCGGGTGATAAACCAAGAATGAGACCTAATTTCATCAGACAGTTGGGTGTCAGACCATCCCGAGTAGCCTATAAAGAATCTGAAAGAGGTGAAGCCTGATTTGATTTTTTCTTTAAGGGTCTCAAAGTCACCTCCCAAATACACGCCGTCGATGATTTCATGACCGCCTTCTATGTCGGGACTCGTGTGTAAGAAATATAAATTGGCGCTGTTTACAGGGCCACCGATACTAATTCTTGCAGACACATCAGTTAAATCCTCCAGAACATCAGTGATTTTAATATTCACAAAATTGTTCAAGACAAGTCCAAATGCGCCATCTTTGTTATTTTCACATAACAACACAGCTTTGCGCCCGAAATATGGATCGTCTAGAAAGGGCTCACTTAGGAGAATATCTCCAATTTTTGGCGCAGCTTTTTCTGTTGGAGTAAATCGAATCATTGTCGTAAAGTTCTGTCATTTGTAGTTAAATGGAAAATAATACCTACCTAAATATTGCAGATTTTATTGCGCGTCGTTTTGATGATGTGTTGATCTCTAGTCACGCTGTTGCGATCAGACTTAGACGTGAGATTGTAGGTGCAACGCCTCAACAAATCAGAACCGGGCTAGAAGGGATTTCTCGATTGAACCCCGGTAGATTTGGTGGTAGTCTGCGTTTTGAAAAAATAGCAGGAGTGAATTGCGGGATTGTGTCCTTTCAGGGCATAGAAAATAAAAACAGACGTGTGGTCTGGCTTCATGGTGGAGGGTTTTCCTTTGGCTCAGCGCGTGTGTACAAGGCCACAGCTATTTTTCTTGCCAGAGCGCTGAAATGTGAAATCATTCTTCCTGAATATAGACTCGCTCCTGAACACCCTTATCCAGTTCCTGTAGATGACGCTTATTCGGTGTTTTTAGATGTTGTGAAGAGAAGTGGTGAGACGTATTTAATAGGAGACTCTGCGGGTGGAAATTTAGCGGCTTGTACAGTAATGAAAAGCATCAGAGAAGGCACTCCTCTCCCTGCCAAACTTGCCCTTTTGTCACCTTGGATGGATCTTTCAAAAAGCTCGATAAGCAATCTGAAAAATGAAAGTGAATTCAGCCCATTTGACAATTTAGACACACTGGCTTATAGCAGAGAATACATCGGCAAAATGAATGAAGATGACCCACTTGTCTCTCCAATTTTCGGTTCTTTCCATGGGTTCCCCGAAACCCACGTTCAGGTTTCGGATGTCGAATTCTTTTACTCAGATTCGATGAGAACAATTGATAAACTGAAAAAATCAAATGTGAATGTCACAAGTCATGTGGAGTCCAAATCCCTTCATGGATGGCATCTTGTGCCGGACATTCTTCCGGATGCGAAAAGGTCTATGCAAATACTCGCCGATTTCTTTAATTAAGGGCTTCACAGATTAACTGAATCCCTTCTTCGGCCTCTTCGTCCGTCATATTAATTGGAGGTGCAATTCTGAAGGCAGACGGCACACTCAAGAACCAAAACAAAAGAACCCCAACATCTAGTCCTTTTAAAATGGTCTTCTTTACGGCGTCTGCATCCTTCAGTTCCACGGCAATAAAAAGGCCTATCCTGCGCACTTCTTTTACTTCAGGATGAGATTTAAGTCGTTTTTCCCAAAGTTCACCTCTTCGTTCGACATCTGTCCAATTCATTTTTTGAAGTAATCCGAGTGCTGCTGAAGCACCTGCACAAGCCACAGGGTGTCCGCCAAACGTTGTAATGTGACCCAGAACCGGGGAGTGTGAAAGTTTGGACATGTTTTCTCGTGAAGCAACAAAGGCACCGATGGGCATTCCACCACCTAAAGCTTTCCCCAGACAAAGTATATCTGGCGCGATGTCGAATGCACCAAATGCAAACGGGGCGCCTGTTCGTCCCATGCCGCATTGAACTTCGTCTAATATGAGCATGGTGCCAGATTTCGTACATGCTTCCCTTAACATTTTCATCCATGTAGGCGAAGGAATTTGAACCCCCGCATCACCTTGGATGGTTTCAACGATGATACATGCTACAGTCGAATCTATTTCTTGAAGTGAAGAAACGTCATTGAATTTTATAAATTCAACTTCAGGCAATAGCGGCAGGAATGGCGCCTTTCGCTCCAGATTTGAAGAAACGGATAAAGCGCCAGCGGTACTTCCATGGTATCCACCGGTGCAGGCAAGCATTTTACGTCTTCCCGTGATACGCTTGGCAAGCTTAAGAGCACCTTCAATTGCCTCTGTTCCAGAGTTGACAAAATACACAGCGTTTAACGTTTCAGGAAGCAAGGATGTCAAGCGTTCAGCTGCACTGAGAGTAGATTTGTGATGGAACTCTCCGTACACCATCGTGTGGAGATTTAGATCAATTTGTTGATGCAAAGCATCACTGATGTCAGGGTGTCCGTGCCCGAAATTGCTCACGCCTACACCACTTATTGCATCAAACAATTTCTTTCCACCCTCACATTTAAGCCAAACACCTTGCGCACTTTCGATACGAATATTTAAGGGGTAGGGAGTCGTTGCGGCCAAACCGAGATCTAAAAAAGATCCGAACTTATTTTCAGGTTGCATAACGTCTGGTGTTATTTAATAGTAATCTCCCATTCATCTACAAAAGTCCATCTGTCAAACCCAGCACCTAAATGCCATTCTGGGATCAGTCCTCTGGGATTTGCTTTGACTCTTACAAAACGTACATTATTAATCATAGATTCTGTCTTGAATCGGAACACTTGCTTGTCATAATCATCTTCCATCACATCGTGATTGACGCTTTCTAAAAGCTCAAAGTTCACGCCGTCTGATGATGTGAAGAATTCCACAGTTTTTGGCAACCATATCCAGGGTCTTATATCTTGAACACAGCCTAAAGTCATCCCCGTTATGGTTTTTGATTTCCCTAAATCTATTGTTGCTTCAAAAGGTGTAGCATAATACCCTTGCCAGTCACCCGTTCTATATTCGTCTCCACCTTTGAGTCCATCTACAAGTGTTGATGGACCTGAAGCCTCATATTGCGGCGAATAGGGGTACGTTAGTTTAACATCCCAATCATTGTCAATTTTAACGATGGCGTGATGTACTTCCTTAGATCGTGTTCCATTTGCTTCAGCGTAAGCGTAGAATTCAGAATCAGATTTTACAGAGATGGGCTTGTTGTAAATATTCCATTGGCTTCCATTGAGCGAATAGTAAATAATGGCATTCTTATCGAGATGCTCTATCATGACTTCTGATCGTTTTCCTTGAAATGAGCGCGAAGAAACAAATGCGGGGACTGGAACAAAATTTGTATCGTTAACAGCAGTTGATGGACGGTCCTTCGGATGTAAGCCGAAGCCGTTATTGGGTTCAACCGAGGTTTCAAATGAGAGAGGGCCGCCATTTAAAATCTCACTGTAGTTCAGCCACGAACGTTTAGTTCCATTAGCTGAACTGACATAGGGGCCTGTTTTATCTTTAGAGATGTAAAGCGGTCTGTTCCATGCGCGCGCTTTACTTTTCGCAGGTGTTACCACCACATTGTCAAACTGTGGAGCGCCTATTGCGAGTTGTGCGTCTCTAGAAATTGTTGATGATCCAGGTGATACCGGATAAAGCCCGATTGATGACAGGACGTACCATGCTGACATCTGCCCGCAATCTTCATTGCCACAAAGACCATCTGGTTCTGAAGAATACAGATCAGTGAGGATTTCAGTAACAATCTCAGATGTACGCCATTGCTTACCCACGAAAGATTGCAGATAAGCAACATGGTGGCTCGGTTCATTGCCATGCGCGTATTGTCCCAGAAGACCAGTAATGTCAACTTGATGTCTGCCTGAGGTCTCTGAAGATGCAGTGAATTGGTTTTCGACAAGTTGAGAGAACGCTTCAGGGGAGGAGGCAAGGCTGATTTGGCCTGAAATATCGTGCGGCGCAAAGAAGGTATACTGCCACCCGTTCGCTTCTGTATAATTAAAATTCACTTCCGTGGGATTGAAGTTGGGAATCCACGCGCCATCTCTTTTAGGTTGAATGAAATGAGATTCAGGGTTTAATATATTTCTCCAGTAAAGAGAACGTTCTCTAAATATTTCAGAAATAGAATCCTCGCCTAAGCTGGAAGCAAATGCAGAAATACAGGCGTCATCAAAACAGTATTCGAGTGTCTTTGAAGTTCCCTCACTCTCTCTCTCACTAGGAATGTAACCCCATTGTTTGTAGCTCGGAAGTCCTAAGTGCGCTGAATCGGCTGCCTGAATCATCGCTTTGAGTGCCAGTTCTTCATCCCACCCTGTAATTCCCCATGCTTTCGCATCTGCGATCACGGGAACGCTGTGATACCCGATCATACACCCTGTATAATTGCCGGCCAATTCCCAAACAGGCAATTGCCCTCCATCCTGATACATTCTGAGCATCGTTCTAATAAAGTCACGTGTTCTTCCGGGCTCAATCCATGACAGCAAAGGATGTAAAGACCTGAAGGTGTCCCACAGTGAGAATACAGTATAATGCAAGCCTTCGTCCTCATCCAGTTGGTGAACTTGAAGATCAGTACCTCTGTATCTTCCATCTACATCTGAAGCGACGTTAGGGACTGTGCATGAATGGTAAAGAGCGGTATAGAATTTTGTTTGATCATCTTTCGACGCGCCCCTTACCTTGATGCGACTTAGTTGTTCCTCCCATCTTCTTTCATTCGCGACTCTATATTTTTTAAAGTCGTTGTGCGGTGCTTCAGAATTCAAATTACCCACTGCCCCCTCAACATCGCAAAAGCTTAAACCCACTCTGACTGTAAGTTCATCGATGACTCCGAAATCAGCTGCGAATACAGGCACAAAGTCCATTTCCTGCTCAACAATACCTCCAGATATATCGTCTCTAATGGTTTTTAATTCAGACAGTTGGTCGCTCCATGTGAAGCTTTTGTTGAACCTTATGGCAAAATAGACATGCTGTTCTTCCGCCCAGTTTTTTGACAATCGGTGACCTACAATTGTACTGTCATCAAGCGGGTAGATACTGTAGTTTATCAAATCATCCCGATGTTCCAAATCGATGATGAGTGTTAGTGTATCTGGATTTATCAATGAATATTTATGAATCCCCACTCTTTCTGAGGTTGTGAGTTCAGCCTTGATGCCATGGTCTTTAAGTTCTACAGTGTAATATCCAGCATGGGCAGATTCAGTGCTTTTATCAAACCCGCTTTTATATCTGTCTCTCCATGTTTGTGTGCCTGAAGCAAACTGTGTGCAGGGCATTAAAAGAATATCTCCGTAATCACTTACACCTGTTCCTTGAAGGTGGGTGTGGCTGAAACCGTAAATAACCGAATCTGAATAATGATATCCCCCACATCCATCCCAACCATCCAGTCTTGTATCGGGACTTAATTGAACCATGCCAAATGGTGATGTAGCTCCAGGATATGTATGTCCATGTCCACCCGTTCCAATCATTGGGTCAACTTGGAGGTGCAAAGCCTCAGAATGGAAGCTTGCTTTTTGAGCAATAATATGCAAAGGAGTGCAACATATTCCTAGGATAACACAAATAAAGGGGGTAAATAAATGCTTCATTTTGATTGGTTGGGAGGTTTACACACGTTGCAGTCTGCTCTGTTATGTATGCCAAAATGTAAAACAGCAGGTCGATTTGGTGAAGTTAATTCCTGAAAGACAGTTCTCATTTTTAAAGGTAAAACAATTTGAATAGATGTGTTGCGGCGTGTGTTACACTGTTTGAGGTCTTCTGTGATTCGTTTAAGTTCTTCAAGTGTTGCGTTTTTGCGCAGGGTTTTTAATTCAGATATGCACCGGTCCCCTTCTAATAATGCTACCCAAGCTTCATTTCGGGTTTTCCCACCCCAATCTCTTTCGCGAGAATACACCGTCTCCAATTCCTTCCAAAGCATTTTTGATTCTCGATCAATAAGGAGTGATTCATCACCTACCTCAGGGTTCGCAATCCAATCCTTGATTGCGCCTTCTGTTGGATCGTTACCTGAGATCAAGTCTTTGACGTTACACTGGACCCACCGTGTAGGTGCCACAGATCTCATTCCCATTTTTATGTCGTCATCCATTGAGAAAATCCCAGAAGAAATTGACACCTTGAGTCCTGATTCGGGTAACTGGTATTTCACTGGATCTGAAAACGTACCCGAGCGTGAGCCCAAACAAGCCTCACCAAATATAGGCCCCAATTTTTGTTGTCTGAAAACCCCGGCAAATGACACGGATGCAGAAGCTGAAAAACCATCAATGAGTAGGGAAGTAGGTCCTTCCCACAGATGTTTTTCACCCATCTTTCGCCCCGCGAATCTGACCGTATCTAAAGGGTTTCCCTTTTGCAAATTATTTGGCTTGATGTAAATGGCGGGCACTTTGATTGTTTGGTCACAGATATAGTAAAGGACCTCACTCATTCTGGCTGAATATCCACCTGTATTCCCGCGTAGATCGATCACCAACGCCTTCGTGTCCCACTTTGTAGACTTTCTTTCTAGCTTTCTAAACCCCCGTCTCAACGCTCTGAAATATACCCGCGATTTGCCTTTGCCAAAGGATTTTATTTTCAAAATGACGTGATCATCTGCAACATGCCATTCAATGTGTTTTTCTTGTTGAATAAACCTTTTTAATGTGGCTTTCTTTTTTTTCGCCCCCAATTCGTAGTCAGCGCCATTCAATCGAACCCCTCCATGAAACGCGTCTCCCAGAACTCTATTCTGAAGTGTAACAGCCACTGGGACAAGCAAAGCTTCAGCAAATCGGGTTTTACCTGTCCAGCTGTTTCCTTCTTGCGGAGCGATTAACAATGCCCTTGACAAAAGATCAGCAGTCTCAATTCCATTGATTGATTCGACGCGTGTGCCTGTTTTTATTTGGCCTATATCATCTCTTTTCACATAGACCAAATTTTCTATGGAAGTAAATTGCAAAGAAGTCGCACGATAACCATTTAAGACATCCTTTTTCCAGGGTTCTAATGAAATAGATGTGTGGCTGTCTTTCAAAACACTTAACCATTCTCCCACAGCTTCAACAAAAGTGTGTTCTGTCCCGGATGTTTGTGTCTTCGCAATTTCATAGGCACGCGTCCAATCTTCTTGAGAACATCGTGCAAAGGGGAGAGGGTGGTGTTTCTCAACCCAAAATTTGAGCGTGTCTAAATCTCTTCTATAGGCTGTTGAATCAACGCTGCTCTCAAACGAGAAACATGTTGATGCAAACCCTAACAAGGTTGTAACTGTGATGAAGCGTAACACCTAATTCGTGGTCTTTGTTCAATCAGGGGTTTGGTCCAAACACTTAACCATGGTTAAAATCGTCGCAATGGCTACTGTTTCTCCTGTTTCATCGTAAACATCGACAAGGTACTTCACGATTCCTTTTGCGATATCTTCTGGCTCTCGACGTTCCTGAGATATTTTCTCTTTCACAGTCAAACGCACGCCAATGGTTGCGCCAGGATAAACGGGTTTTGTGAAACGACACTCTTCGATGCCATAATTGAGTAACACAGGCCCTTTTTTTGGTTCCACAAATAATCCTGCAGCCTTACTTAGTATGAAGTATCCGTGAGCCACACGCTGTTCAAAAATGGTGTCTTCTAAACTGGTTTCATCGACGTGAGCGTAGAAATTGTCACCTGAAACATTTGCGAAATTTGTAATGTCTGATTCAGTCACGGTGTGTTTTGCTGTCGTGACAGTATCACCGACATTCAATTCTTCAAAATGTTTCCTAAATACGTGAGGAACTGATTCGGGTTGTACCGATCCAGGCTGGTATTGCTCTGTGATTGCAGTGAGCATAGATGGATGGCCTTGAATTGCTGTACGCTGCATGTAGTGTCGTATGCCTCTTAGGCCGCCCATTTCCTCGCCACCTCCTGCGCGTCCTGGACCACCATGAACAAGAAGTGGCAGCGGAGAACCGTGCCCCGTGCTTTCTTTTGCACTCTCGCGGTCAAGCACTAAAATACGTCCGTGCATGCTTGCGGCATTTCTGACGAATTCTGTTGCCACCTGACGATCGTGGGTTGTAATGCTACAGCAGAGGGACCCACGCCCTCTCTTTGAAAGATCTACAGCTTCTGCAACAGTCGAATAGGGCATGAGAGTGCTCACAGGCCCAAAAGCTTCAACCTCGTGAACTTTTACTGCGTCGTTCACATTCTTGACTCTCATTAATATTGGACTCATAAATGCGCCCTTCACAGAATCGGCGCCACGAACATCGACCACGTCAGGCGAACCGAAGACAATCTCGGATTCTTCTTTTAGAATGGAGATTTGAGTACGAACGTCCTCGCGCTGTGATTGACCGACGAGTGATCCCATCCGAACACCTTCTGTTGAAGGATCTCCTATCACAACTTTCGAAAGCTGACTGATTAAATGCTCCTGAAACACATCGATGTGTTGTTCCGGCACCATAATTCGACGAACGGCAGTGCACTTCTGACCACATTTGACCGTCATTTCGTTTCTAATTTCTTTGACAAATAAGTCAAACTCGGGTGTGCCTGGTCCTGCGTCTGGCCCCAGAATTGCGGCGTTGAGTGAATCGGCCTCCAAATTAAAAGGCACACTGTTTTCTATAATACGTGGGTGAACCTTGAGTGCTTGACCTGTAGACGCTGATCCCGTAAAGGTGACGACATCTCTTTCGTCCACAAAGTCCAGAAGGTCACGCGCAGAACCGCACACAAGTTGCAAGGCACCTTTAGGTAGTATTCCACTCGCGTGAATTTCTCTTACCATGTATTCGGTCAAGAATGATGTGACAGTTGCGGGCTTTACGATTGCAGGAACGCCTGCAAGAAGGTTTACGGCAATTTTTTCTAGCATCCCCCATATTGGGAAGTTGTATGCATTGATATGTACTGCGACGCCTTCCTTAGGTACAAGAATGTGATGACCTCCGAAAGTCCCTTCTTTAGAAAGAGGAATGAAATCTCCATCCACTGCAAAAGATGTGTCTGGGAGTTTCCGTCTCAGACTTGCATTGGCGAATAGATTGCCTATGCCGCCTTCAATATCTATCCAGCTATCTATTTTGGTTGCGCCTGTTTCTGAACTGACGGTATAGAATTTATTCTTGATGCTATGAAGATGAAGGGCAAGTTTTTTAAGCATGATGCCTCTTTCTTGAAATGTCATCTTTCTCAACGTATAGCCTCCAGTCGATCTGGCATAGTCATACATGGCTTCTATGTCGATTCCATCTGTACATGATAAAGCAACAGGCACGCCATTAATCGCATTATATAAGGTCGTACTTTCACCTGTCCCTTCAATCCAACGGTCTTCGACAAGATTTCCCAGCTGTTTCATAATTTATTCTTAATTTGAGTTGGCAAGTTAGAAAGATTATGCTCAGGCAACCTTTTAATATATATGGCGTCTTACTAGAGAAATCAAAAGCATGTAAAGTCCACTCATCGACAAATTAAAGACGTTCGTCGAACAAATATTTATAAACTCCTTTTAAAAAGTTTATGTTTTTTGAGAAGAATGTCATATCTTTATCGCAAGTCTAATGAAAAGGCTTAACAGAATTTGAAAAATAACTAAATCCGAGATAACTCTTAAACCCATTCTCATGAAGAATCTTTTTGCAATGACCGCGGCCCTTTTGATTGGCTTTGGAGCTAACGCTAACAACGTCGAGTTGATAGTAGAAGCAGTAGACAACGGAGGCGTTGTACCTGGTAACACATTCCGTGTTTACGCAGTACTTCCTTCAGCACAACATTCACTCCACGCGATTTTCGCTGCTGAGGAGCACGTTTTAAACGTTGCGACAACTGGAAATTTCTTCCAGCACCAGTATGGATCATCTTCATCACTTGACGTGAACGATGCTATCGTAGGTATTGAGCCAGGATTGGCTTTTGATAGCTGGGTAACTGTTGGCGCTGACAATAGCGAAAACAACAATCTTTGGACCATCGGTATTGATTACACAAACTTCTTAGCTGGTAACGAACTTACTGTTACTGACGGTGCTTGGTTTGTAGTTCCTACAGATGTTCAAGCTGCTGCTGAGGTAGGAAACAAAGTTCTCCTTATGCAACTTACTACTGACGGAACAGCTACTGGCGTTCTTAACCTTCAAGGTCGTGATGGCGAAGGTGGAACTTGGAGAGCTCATGATTTGACTTTCTCTACGACAGATGCTCAAGTATTCGGTTGCACAAACGTTGCTGCAACGAACTACAACAGCAATGCAACATACAACGACGGTTCTTGCGAAGGTCAAGCAACTGACGGTCTCGTAGGTATTGCTCAAGACACAAAATTCAATGTATTCCCTAATCCAGTATTTGAGTCTTCTTTCAGCATGCAGTTTGATGCTGAGCTCGTACTAGGTGACCAGAACATCATCGTTGAAGCTACTGACTTAAATGGTAAGAAAGTTCTTACTAGTGAGTACACACAGCAAGATGTTGTAGGTGGTAACCGTTTAATCATCAAGCATGGTTTAGCTGCTGGTGCATACACATTGACTGCTATTCACAAGGACTTTTCTCAAGCAACTAACTTCGTGGTAACACGCTAAAAGTTGATCTGAGATTCCTTAGAATCTTATAACAAAATAAAGAGGGAACCTTCGGGTTCCCTTTTTTTATGCCTTAATTTCGGCACATGAATAAATCAATTTCTGTTATCTGTTTTATGCTTTCAACGTTCATCATTTTGAATATGATGGGATGTAAGAATAACGCGTCCACTTGTGAGTCAATAAATGATTCCGAGTGTGAGCCCTCTTGTTGTTCAATAAATCCAGTTGTGGTGAGTGGTCCAATGCTGGGGCATGTCAGCATGAGGTCTGCGAATGTTTGGGCTCAAGTAGATGTCAAATCAGACTTAGCGATGAGGTATTGGGAAATGGGTGTTGATGAGACAAGTTCTCAGTTGACGGAATGGGAAGTTGCTTCATCTTCAACAGCCTTTAGTGCACAGTTTAAAATCGGTGATCTTGAACCGGGGAGAAAATATCAAGCAGTGCTTTTCGCGAATGGAGCAGCGTTGGGCGATACGATATCAATCACAACTCAAACGCTTTGGGATTACCGCATTGACCCACCTGATTTTAAAGCTGTAGTAGGGAGTTGTGTGTTTGTGAACGATTCAATTTATGACAGACCAGGTAAAGGCTATGGAGGAGCGTATAAAGTGTTTGAATCAATCGTAGATGTAGCGCCTGACATGATGCTTTGGCTTGGGGACAATGTGTACCTCAGAGAAGTTGATTTCCAAAGCTACTCTGGGTATCTATACCGATATACACATACGAGGGCTTTGCCTGAAATGCAAGACCTTTTGATGGCATGTCCCAATTATGCGATTTGGGATGACCACGATTTCGGGCCAAATGATGCTGACATGTCATGGATACATCGTGATTGGGCACAAGAAGCATTTAAGACGTTCTGGGCAAACCCCAGTTATGGCGCCCCGTCAGGTGCAGATAACGTAGGTACCGCTTTCAGATTTAACGATGTAGAGTTCTTCCTTTTAGATAACAGGTCAAATCGCATTCATCCAAACAACAGAACGCAAGATCTAAAGGTTCTGGGTGATGATCAACTCGATTGGTTAATCGCAGCCTTAAATAAGAGCTATGCGCCA
>CAJXHE010000054.1 GCA_913051865.1 uncultured Flavobacteriales bacterium | reverse complement strand
GAAGCTGAAACCTTTCTCACTCACATCGGCATCCCACGCGACCGTATAACCATTCACAACTGCAGCCTCCACAGAACGTTGGAGATCATTTAAAGGTACATTGTAGAACTCCCCTTTGCTGAAGTTATCCGGAACTTCCAGAATGAACGTCTTGCCAAACGGGTGATGGCTGAAGGATGTAATATTCATATACGCTTGGGGGTCAATCCCAAGATAGTCTCTGAATGACTGAGGTGTATAAGACTTGCCTTCGAAGTCAAATGATGTTGGGAGTTCCCCGAGATAGGTGTCTAAGATCCCATCTATTGTTTCTTCCCACCTTGGATCGAGATTTCCGCTTGGTTTTTTCACAAGCGCTTCAACAGTTGCGAGAAGCGCAGCGTCCATGTCTCCGTGATCGTGGATCGTTTCACCATCTTGAAGGCCAGTATATGCTTCTTGTGGTGCGAGCCCCCATCCACTGGCAGCGTTTAAAACATCATGACAAAGACTTCCAGCACTAAATTGATACTTCCCTTGCATTCTGAGATATATGTCAGCCTTAAGTGGGTAGGTATACCTGACGGTCGCCATTTCACTTAAATCAACAACATGTCCAGAAATACGTGCGGCCTCCGATTCAAGAAAGCTAGAAGTAGAATAACTCCAACATGTTCCTGTTCTACACTGGTCCTTTACAGAAGTCGCTGTAATATCCGCCAATGACTTAAATGAATATGAGAACGTGCCGCTCTCAGCATCCTGAGCAAGCAAAGACATATTGGTGAAGAAAAAAGAAGCTATAAGGGCTACAACGCCGGTGTAAATAAATTTATTTTTAATTTTCATGCCCTAAAAATACGAACTTGCAATCCATGAATAAAGAATTATTATTACTAACCGCGTTCATTGCGGCAAATTGTTTGCAGATTTCTGCCCAAAAAATGCCGTATTTCCAACAAACTGTAGACCACAACATCCATGTTCAACTGAATGATATCGATCACAAATTGGATGCTGAAATTTGGACCCAATACGTCAATAACAGTCCAGACAAACTCGACTATTTGTGGTACCATGTATGGCCAAATGCCTACAGCAGCGGAACATCAGCCCTCGCAAAACAGCAGTTTAGGGAAGGAAACTTATTCCTCTTTTATGCGATGGCTCGAGATTTGGGAGGCATAGATGGCCTTGACTTCAAAATTAATGGCGAGGGTGCACGTTGGGAGTACCACAACCAACACTCCGACATTGTAAAGGTTCATTTAAACACCCCACTCCAACCAGGGGAGTCACTAGAAATATATACCCCTTTTCAAGTGAGAATTCCCAGCGGAGAAATTTCACGACTGGGCCATGTCGGACAATCCTATCAAATCACACAATGGTACCCCAAGCCCGCAGTTTACGACCGAGACGGATGGCATGAAATGCCTTACCTCGGTCAAGGTGAATTCTACTCTGAATTTGGAACCTTTGACGTGCATGTCACACTCCCCTCGAACTATACCATAGGGGCTACAGGAGACATGCCCATTTCTGAATCGAACAACAACGCAGAAGAAATACAACGACTTGAACAACTGGACCAAGACACCAGAGCATACTTTAAAGAAAAAGACATCTTAGGTGAAAGTGAAAACATCACAAACGAATTTCCTGAATCATCCAACACTTTGAAGACCTTGCACTACCATCAGGAAAAGATTCACGATTTTGCATGGTTTGCCGACAAGCGATTCAAGGTTCTTAAAGATTCGGTAACGCTTCCTCATTCTTCTCGTCAAGTGACAACATGGGCCATGTTTACGCCAAACGAAGAGGATCTTTGGCGTGAGGCACCCGATTATCTTGGTGATGCGACCTATTATTACTCTCTTTGGAATGGAGATTACCCCTACAATCAAGTCACAGCAATAGATGGGACAATCTCAGCAGGTGGCGGAATGGAGTACCCGAATGTGACTGTAATCGGTGAGTCTGGAAGCGCATTCTCTTTAGATGTCGTGATCGCTCATGAAGTCGGACACAACTGGTTTTACGGAATCCTTGGATCAAATGAACGTACAAATGCATGGATGGATGAAGGCATTAACTCATTCAATGAAACACGCTATCTGCTGGAACGATATGGAGACAGTGGAGATGACCTGGGGCTCATTTCAAGCAGACTGTCGGACAAGTGGATGGAAAGGCTTGACATCGCGGATTTTGAATATCGATGGGTTGACGAGCTTGCCTACATCTTTCCCGCAAGGTTTGGTACAGATCAACCTTTGCAATGCCACAGTGATGTATTTACCTCAATAAATTATGGCGCAATGGTCTATAAAAAGACTGCAGCAGTTTTTGCCTTTCTAAGACAATACCTAGGAACAGAAAGATTTGACAAGGCCATGCAGCAGTATTTTGAAGACTGGAAATTCAAGCACCCCTCTCCCAGTGACATGAGAACGTCTTTGGAGAATTCGAGTGGAGAAGACCTCGGATGGTTTTTTGATGGTTTTATAAATACTTCATCTAAAAATGATTGGGCAATTTCTCGTGTAAAGAGTAATAATACAAGCACAAGTGTCACTGTCAAAAACAAAGGTGAGATGACGTCACCCGTTGAAATTGTTGCGTACAATGGAGACCATGAAGTGGGGCGAGTTTGGGTCGATCCATCTAACCCAGGATCAAAGGCAGATGTTTTAATACCTGGATCAGGCACCACACACATTGTGTTAGACCCAGAACGTTATGATCTTGATTACGACAGACAAAACAACAACGCTCGAACAAAAGGCATGCTAAGAAAAGTCGAGCCTGCACAAATTCGCTTGGGCACACGTCTAGAAGATGGTACAAAAACGCAAGTGTTTTGGCTTCCCGTGATTGCATGGAATGCCCACAACAAGATGATGTTTGGCGCAACCATTCACAACACCACCGTTCCATTAAGAGATTTCGAATGGATGGCCACACCTCTGATCAACAAAAATGCACAATTGGCCGGATTTTCTAGAGTGTCATATCACACAGGACCGTTGTCAATCAACCTACGCGCACAAAGGTTCTCTACTGAGGAATATATAGATGATTCGAACACCAACGATACTGACACTGCTCCCATGAATCGGATAAGCTGGAGCATAATGAGGAAATTTAACGCCGAACAAAATTCAAACTGGGCGTCTCAAATCAAGTATGAATCTGTTGTTGTAAATGGATTTAATGACAGCCGGCTTTATGCTACCACGCCTTGTAGAACTTCTCACAGCTTGGCTTTTGACGCCATTAAAAAGCGTGGCAAGATTCTAGGTCTTCAACAGAAAATGGGCTTCGAGACACGCAAGTTCATCACCATGGAGAATCAAACTGAACCACAGCCAGTTGGGGACGAACCCGTTTTATATAAAGATGTTTTTAATATCTCTACGGCATACTATGAAGCAACCAAGCGTATTTTCAATTCAAGTAAAAAAATAAAATTGAATGTTTTGTCGCGTGTTATCTTTCATGATGAAGATGTCAATGTTTTGAATGGTCCAAATAACAATGCTCAAATCCCCACGGCCGGTTATGGCGCCCAATTTGACCCCATGGCCGACAATTTACTTCTTAACAGAGGTGCAACTTCTGGACTTCTTTCAACCCAAACAGAACTCGAGCATGGCGCTCTGCCGTTAAATTATTTGGTAAACAATTGGATGTCAAGTGCGAAACTTGAGTTTGAATTCTCAAAATATTTGTCCGTTTTTGCGGGCGCCTTGGTCTATGACGACATCAATGTCTACGTCAATGTCGATGCTGTTGCGGGCTTTACATGCGCACTGGGTCCTCTCAAAATCCACATGCCGCTCTACTCAAATGAAATCGTTGCTGAGGGTGCATCTTATGAACCTTACAAAAACTGGATGTTCTCGCTCAATTTGCGCAACTTGAATCCTTGGGGCATGGCCAGACAAACAAATTAGGCGTACCCATTTAGAAGGAAGCTCTCACAAAATCTCCAATGTGAGGTGGAATCAGCCAGGTCACATATAAAGAGAAATTCCAAAGTTTTTCCTGATATGCGCCATCACCATTACCGAGTCGGATATTGTCACGACTTGCTTTAAGATTCAGTTCAAGATTTCCACCCTCGTCAAACAGGGCCTCAAGTCCGACAACCGCGTAATATCCAAATCCCACTGATGTTAAATTGCTTGTTGCGCCCATGAATTGATTTCCGTTAAAGAACGTAATCAGATCATATGAGTTATTTTCAATCCTGATAAAGTTCTCCTTGATTTGAATCGCTGTGGCAGACCCTCCAAACTCAAAAGTCCAAGCCGCTTCATCAATAATGAACGCTGAAGTACGGTATCCCAAGGAGCTGACCAACCTTCTCTCTTTGCCAAAAATACCGTAAACACGAATATCATTACTTCCCTGTCCACCACCTGGCAACATATCTGTTTCTAGGGTCCAAGGCCCAGCTGCATTTAAGTTAACAGCGTCAAGATTCATCACGAGTGCACTCTCAGGATTCCAGAAATAAAGGAGTTTTAAACCCATCATTAAACCTGGATCATATGGCATCAGCAAGGGTGAAGAATCATAGGGTATCCAAAAGTTACCTCCCCCAAGGTTGAGTAAATTGTTAATCTGGTCTTCCGTATTCCCAAGAAACAGTCTATCCTCAATGGTGTAAAGGTTCGCTTGATTGTCACCCAATTCATACCAACCCGCACCATTGTAAAATTGACTAGAATTTGGGTGGGCGCGATACACACCCAAATTTATTCCATATTCCAAACCTTGTCTTCGAGGAACGTAAAAATCATCATCATCATCCCAATTTTGGCTTAAAAGTGTGACAGGCATACATGCCCAAAAACCAATTGCGACAATGAAGGTGATTTTAAAATTCATAATGGCAAGATACAACGTGGGATATTTCGTGCCTAGTTTTGACAAATGGATTTAAGGATACTCCCCTTGTTTTTTATTTTAGGTTGTGGCATGAACGCTCCTTCTCAAGAAGAAACACAAGTAACGAGGGAGCCTAAGGCAGAAGAAAAGGTGACGGACCCTGAGCTTGAAGCCCGAGTCAGAGCAATGCTTGGCCTTGATTTTCCGACACTTGACAACGAAAACGCAGTGGACTTCCTAAACAATTGGGGGATTGAAAACAACCACGATTTTGTCACGATGCGCACAAAATACGGCGACATTGTTGTCGAACTATATGAAGATGTGCCACTGCACAAATCAAATTTCCTGTACAAGATTCACAGACAATACTACAGTCCAAGTGAATTTATTCGCGTCGTACCGGATTTTGTGATTCAGGGAGGAAATAGCGAGGAAGAAAAACCTCAACAGATGAGATATCTTATAGGCACACACGCATTACCGCAAGAAATGCGAGACAAGTATGTCCACACACGGGGTGCACTAGCGATGTCAAGATCATATATCAACAACCCAAAAAAAGCATCATCATCCTATGATTTCTATATCGTTACTGGCAGAAAGATCTCTAACAATGAATTGGCGAGTATAGAGCGCGAAAAAAGCATTCGATATACATCTCAACAAAAAAAACGCTACAACGAAATCGGAGGCACACCACATTTGGATGGTGAACATACCATTTTCGGAAGCGTCATTCAAGGAATGAACGTCGTAGATAAACTTGCTGCAACACCCACAGACAACAGTGATTGGCCTGTAGAACGCTTAGAAGTTAATATGACTTCACATTCACGTATTGAGTAGTTTTTTTGTCAGTTTAAGGAAACTGATAGTGTCAATTTACCAATGTTCTCAGTTTTCACTACGCACGTAGAGAGGGAGTAAGCGAGAATGTTTCGAATGGAGGATAGTCTCGGACGCTTGCCTGTGACCTTTAAAGTAATTTGCTTCATGCATTTTAGGTTTAATATTCAACCAAATAACGCCAAGCTTTTTAAGATATTGTTTCACCACGAAAATTAATATGATGTCAGTTGAACACCGTTGTCATCTACCAGTTTTTTTAGATTGATGATCGCGTAACGCATCCTTCCTAATGCAGTGTTAATACTGACATTTGTGGTTTCTGCGATTTCTTTAAAACTGAGATCTTGATAGATTCTCATTCTCACAACTGACTGCTGTTCCGGTGGAAGAAAATCGATCAGGTTACGCACATCAGTTTGAATCTGTTCTTGCACCAGCTTATCTTCAATGTGTGTCTCTCCAGTATCTAAAATAGAGAAAACATCAAAGTCATCGCGACTGCGCACCATAGGCATCTTTTTATTTCGACGGAAATGATCAATGGCCAAATTATGAGCAATGCGAAGAATCCAAGGAAGAAACTTCCCTTCCTCTACATATTTACCCTCACGCAAAAGTCCCACAACTTTTATAAAAGTATCTTGGAACAAATCGTTTGCCAAATCAGTATCTCTCACAATAAAATGAATTTTTGTAAAGACTCTTTCTTGGTGACGAGAAAGTAAAATTTCGAAGGCTTGCTCGTCTCCACCGCGGTAAGCACGGATTAACTCGCTGTCAGAATAAGATGCACGCATAACTCTACACTTTTAGATCAAAACGGCCAGTTGAACCGGCTTTTGAAGGATTAATTAGAGTAGAAGTGTTTCTATACGTTTTTGTTTTACTTATTTAACTATACTCAATATACAATTTTATTTCATATTAACAATTACAAAAGTACCTTTAACGTGTTAAAAAGTATTAAACCGCAATTCATGGAGATCATCATTAGGGGGGCACGCATGCACAATCTGAAGAATGTAGATGTTCGAATTCCTAAGAAAAAACTCACTGTAATCACGGGTCTCAGTGGGTCTGGGAAGAGTTCTCTTGCTTTTGATACGCTGTATGCAGAAGGCCAAAGACGGTATGTCGAATCCCTCTCCTCATACGCTAGACAATTTCTAGGACGTTTGGACAAACCAGATGTAGATTCAATACAAGGGCTCTCACCAGCAATAGCGATTGAGCAAAGATCAGCCTCAGGGGGGCCTCGAAGTACTGTCGGAACAAGAACAGAAGTGCACGATTATTTACGCATGCTCTATGCGCGAATTGGAAAAACGTACAGTCCCATTTCTGGAGAGCTTGTAAAAAGAGATCGCCCAACAGAAATCATCAACAAAATTGTCAAACTGAAGGACGACCGACGGTTTATGGTGGTTGCGCCCATCCTTGAAAAGGAAGACAGAACACGAGAAAAACACCTCGAGCTTCTTCGTCAACAAGGATTCTCAAGGGTGCTTACAAAGAGAGGGCCTGTTTTAATTGACGAACTTCTTGAGAAAAATCAGACTGAAGATGTCAATGAAAGCAATTTGCAAATTGTCATCGACAGGATGTCGGTGTCAGCAGCAAAAGAAGAGATGTCGCGGTTGGCAGATTCTCTTGAAATCGCCTTCTTTGAAGGAAATGGGGACTGTTCAGTTGTTTTTTCTGAGGAGAACGAAGTGTGGGTATTTAACAATCGATTTGAACGCGATGGGATCACATTCTCTGAGCCCAGTCCAGATTTATTTAGTTTTAATAGTCCTGTAGGGGCTTGCCCAACATGTGAGGGATTTGGAAGCACGCTTGGAATCGATCCAAACAAGGTGGTTCCAGATGCTTCAAAAAGCATTTACGAAGACGCTATCGCACCATGGCAAAGCGACAGTATGAAGAAGTGGAAGGAGAATTTAATCTTAGGAGCGGAAGAAGCAGGCATTAACATTCACGCCCCATGGCATGAATTAAGCAAAGAAGAGGTCGCAAAGGTTTGGTCTGGAACAAAGCGCATTAAAGGAATCAACAGGTTCTTTGAGTACGTTGTAAAAAAGGGATACAAAATTCAGTACCGCGTTTTACTCAGTCGATACAGAGGACGGGCGATTTGCACGGAATGCAATGGCGCAAGGATTCGGAAAGAAGCGTCATATGTGCTGATTGATCAAGTGCCTGTCACCGATATTCTTGATTGGCAAGTCAGCAAGGTCCTTAGTCATATCCAAAACATCAATCTGAGTCAAAACGATGCAATCATCGCAAAGCGGATCATTTGCGAGATCACGGAGCGACTAGAATGCCTTTGTAACTTGGGGTTGGGCTATTTAACACTCTTGAGGGCGAGCCCCACATTAAGTGGGGGCGAAAGCCAAAGAATAGGCCTAAGCACCTGCCTTGGCAGCTCTCTTGTAGGAAGCACATATGTTCTAGATGAACCCAGCATAGGACTTCACCCCCACGATACAAAACGATTAATCTCCGTTCTTTACGGACTAAGAAATCAAGGAAACACCGTCGTTGTTGTAGAGCATGATGAGGACATTATGCGCGCGGCGGATCATCTTGTGGACATGGGGCCCATGGCAGGTACGTTTGGTGGCGAAGTTGTCTTTTCTGGCAATCACAAAAAACTTGGGGATTTGCCGGTAGAACATGAATCATTGACTGCGGCTTACCTCACAAAAAGAATACGCATCGAAGCACCTGATGAACGTCGTGTTCTGAAAGACAAACTGACTATTATAGGCGCAAGAGCAAACAATCTGAAGGGATTTAACGTCGACATACCTCTGAGGGGTTTGGTCGCTGTGACCGGTGTAAGTGGTTCAGGAAAAAGCACCTTAATCACAGACATTCTTGTGCCAGCGTTAAAATCCAAACTAGAAAACTTATCTCCGTTTACAAAAGGATTTTCGGCGCTAGAAGGTGACATAAGCACAATCAGCTCGCTCGAATTCATCAATCAAAATCCCATCGGCAAATCCTCTCGATCTTGCCCTGTCACGTATGTCAAAGCATTTGATGAGATCAGAACGCTTCTAAGCAGCACAGCTCATGCAAAGGCGAAAGGATTTAAACCCTCACATTTCAGTTTTAATGTCCCTGGAGGCAGATGTGAGGTTTGCGAAGGAGAAGGGGTCATTACGGTCGGCATGCAATTCATGGCAGACCTAAAGCTCAAATGCGAAAACTGCGACGGAAAACGCTACAGTGAGGAAGTACTGGAAGTCACCTGGAATGGCAAAAACATCCACGAAATTCTCAGCATGACTGTGGAGGATGCAATCCTGTTCTTTGCCGAAGACAGAGGCAGCAAAACCAGCGCTAGTGAACGCAGACTCATCGCCAAGCTACAACCCCTTTTTGATGTAGGCCTCGGATATGTTTCTCTGGGTCAGGGCTCCAATACACTGAGTGGTGGTGAAGCACAGCGAATTAAACTTGCAACATTCTTATCTCGTGGTGACAAACAAGGCCATACACTGTTTGTGTTCGACGAGCCCACCACGGGACTCCATGTCCACGATGTTTCTAAGCTCCTTGAATCCTTTACACGACTCATAAATCAAGGTCACTCCATCGTGGTCATAGAACACCAAATGGATGTGATCAAATCCGCTGATTACGTCATAGATCTAGGCCCTGAAGGCGGAGAAGCAGGTGGCTCACTCCTATTTACAGGGACACCTGAAGCGTTAGCAAAATGTCAGGAGTCCATTACTGGACAAAACCTTGCCCTTTAAAGTTATCTTTTAACCTGCAACGAATACGAGGCCTTCAGCTTTGATTTGCTCACCCCCACTCTCGAGCACATCATTCTTCATCACCGCTTTTGTTCGACCATGAAGGTTAATAAGCCCGTTAATTTTACCTTCAGTTGTAAGTTGCATAAGAAGGATTCTTTTTGAAGCACCGGCCATACTTTGACGTTTGTCTGGAGTGACAAACCAAGCACCGTTGTTTGTTTCTATTTTCCCACCAGCTGTTTCAAAATCTCCGAACTCCATGATAAACCCTGAGAGCGCATTCATGTAGTTGTCCTCAGACCCTATCGTGACCCAACTGTCGTAAGCCAGCTCAGAATTTACAGAAATATCATAACGTTGGATATCCGTCGACAAAGCTCCTCCCTTTGGATGCTGATAAAAAGGCTTGGTAGATGTTATAGACAACAATGCAGACGCTTCGCCATAAACCGCATCAAGGATATCTCCTTCGTTCTCAAAAACAGCATAGACGCGATATGTCTTTCCGGGCACTTTACCTTCGTTATCAATTTCATCTACATCGAGTCTTAAAAACTGAGCGCTTAATGGGGCAACCATTAATGTCATAAATAATGCTGTAAATAGTGTGGTAATACGGTTCATGTCAATGATAATTTGTGAATAATATCTGCGTTTAATTCTTTTGCACACATAAGATAATCAAATCTAGTGCCAAATGTAAAGTTCTACTTAACCAATCTGCTTTTTTCGAGGATTCTTCTCGGACCTAATGACCCTTGACCGAACCCTCTCCTGTGCGCCAATATGTAGGTGAGATTAATTTCGTGAGAGTGAGGACTTAATAGGTTTGCGCCTGTTGAAATATCGTAGGCATAAGAAAATCCAATACTGGCAAATTCAATTCCAGCAGAAACAGTGACTGCATCGCCCATCCTCACGCCTAAGCCACCCCAGTACAAGGCCTGGTAAAACTTATAAATCACACGAGAATGAATGTCAATTTGTGCAGGAGTCACTTCTGTTAGACGAAGCATGCCAGAGGTTTGGACTGACATCTCATTCGTAACATCAGTCGTATAGCTGCCCATAAATCTGTAGTGACGGATGTGCTGATTAAGGTCATTTTCAACACCTATCAGCCCGAGTTTATCTTGAAAAAGATTTGAAACAGCGATTCCGAAAAAATAATCAGTCCCATAAATCATCATTCCCGTAGATGCATCCACTCCGAAAGTCGTTTCTAATGAACCATTGAGTGATGGGTCGTCTTGATCCCAGACATTCAAGTCACTGCTGTCAAATCCAAACTGCGTGCCCTGTAAAGAAAGGCCAAAGGAAACAGCGTCTGAATTGGGAAGACGTAATTGGTAGGAACCGGTAAGCTCAACACCGGTTTGAGAAACAGCACCCCCCATGTCGTCATTATATACAATAATTCCACCGCCAATTTGATTTGGGAAGGAGCTATGTGCACTAAATACTGTAGTCGTAGGCGCACCCTCAAAACCTGCCCACTGATTGCGGTATGAAGAACCAAAGACTGTAACAGGTTCAGTACCTGCAACCGCTGGGTTGATCAAAAAAGAATTGACGGGAAAAGAGGTCCTTCTAAATCGCTGTTGCGCTTTAAGTGGAGCTGCAAAAATAAAAATCAAAAATGAGGCAATGAGTAGTCGTGTCATCGTTTCAGTATTTAAGAGATACCGTACCCGTAATCGGTGGGTCGTATGGGCTTAACTCAATCGTATAATAATAGTCTGCGACAGGAAGACGTTGATTGTTGAATCGACCATCCCAATGCACATCCCCTTCATTAGAGAAGAATAACAGTTGCCCCCATCTGTTGTAAACTTTAACTTCAGATTGAGGAAAGTCTAACAACCCCCCTACGATCCATTCATCATTGTATCCATCTCCATTTGGCGTCAGCGCATCTGCGATGAAAAGACACCCTTCTATATGCGTTATCGCTTCCGACACGGTTAGATTACATCCAATAGCATCCGTGACTGTCACTGTGTAAGTATCTTCAGTAAGTCCAATTGCAGTGGCGGAAGTTTGATTATAAGGATCGCTCCACAAGTAAGTGAAAGGGGAATCCCCGCCATCAATTGATACAGTAATTGTTCCATCCTCAGCATTCCAACAAGTAACAGGAGATGGGAATGTGGTGAGAATCATATCTGTAATGATTGCGACATCAATGGAAAATGTATCCGTAATCTGACATCCCAACACATCAGAAACGGTGGCCGTATAGGTCATTTCACTGAGGTTATTGAGGTTTGCTATGTTACCTAATGTATCTGTGACCATCCAAGTGAGCTCTCCTGTTCCTCCAGCAGGAAAGATGTCAGCTGAACCATTACTCATGCCGGTACAAGTTGCTGAAGTCGTCGAAATCAGGAACTCGAGTGGTGGGGGTGCATCAATGAGAAAAGGTTCATTTGCAATACAACCATTGTCATCAATAATGGACGCAACATATTCCGAAGCACAAAGACTGTCTTGACTTGAGGCAACCGATCCGCTTAACGCATCTGAAATTTCAAGGGTTAAAATGCCTGTGCCTCCAAAATAAAGTAAGTCTACTGCACCGTTACAATCACTTCCACAGGTGATGGGTGCTGCAGAAACAATTTGAAGTGTAATGTCATCTGGCTCCATCACTTCAATCACTTCAGTTCCTCCAGAGCAGTCAAAAATATCGATGATTTGCACATTATAATTGCCTGGAACAAGTCCTAGTACTGTATCAGGGAGAAGAAGTGTATCTGAATTTACAACGATAAACAAATCACCAGACCCACCAGAAGCTTCTGCACTTATAGCTCCATTGGCATTACCCTGACAATCAATATCACTTGTTGTGATAAGCGCCTCGATGGGCAAAGGACAATTCACGAATAAAACAGTATCTAAGGAACACCCTTCTGAATCATTGACCGAGAATGTAAACGCGCCGTCTCCGTCTTGGCAAACCAAATCGGTCCAACATTCATTTGCGCCACCCACAGAAGCGACATCCAACCCGACAGGATCAAAAACGGATATAATAAGATCTCCAGAGCCACCCGAAGCGCCTGGCGCTAAAAGACAGACTGTCGCATCACCTTCTCCGAAGCAGTCATTGTTGGAAACAAGTTCAAAATCGGCCTGGATAGGACCAGGTGCAGTTACGGCAAAGGATGTTGTGTCCATACATGTAAATTCATCAATGGTGACCATCGAATAATTCCCGGGAGACAAGTCGTCGAAAGAAGAGTTGGACTGAGGACCAACGATTAACTCTCCAGCTTCGTCTAAAAGAACATATGACGCCAAAGTTGGGTCACCTACACCTAAAAACTCTACTTCTACCGTAGAAGAACCACCGGCGCAAGGAAGGACCGCTCCACTCACTGTCGCTTCTTCCGAAAGATATGGTTCGCATGGGTTAGAAACACAGATTTGCTCTGTAGGCTCAAAAAATTGAGGGTTGGTTTGCTGTCCTTCAACAAAAATGTGAAAGCTGGCGCCAAAACACCAATCACCACAGGTTGTTACTTGCGCTATTAAAATCCTCAAATCATCCCCAGCTATAGCATTTGTAGGCGATGATAAAACAAAAAAAGCGCCGTCTGAAATTGAACTCGAACAGATGTCTTCACCATCAGGAAGGTCAATAGATTGAGGAATATCACCCGGTGAATCGCTACTTTCCATTCCGATTGTCCAATAGGAGTCATATTCCCACAACGGAAAAGCATCCCAAAAAAAGCTTGAGTTAGAGGCATCCATTAAAACACTGGTTGCAACAGGATTAAAACAACCACAAGGCGCATCTATTTCCATTGGAATGGTACCTAAAACTGCGACATCGGAATAAATGGCGCTGATTTCATCTGTCGAATTGGTGAAGTCTGCGTAAACTTTGTAGGTAACAAAACCATCCAAAGTCCCCAACGGATCGAACGTATCGTCTGGAGTAGGCGTGTTAGGACCGTAGAATGCAGTATCGACTTCAACAGTGACACCCGTCATCTGAGCGTTTGTCGTAGAAACAAACATCACAGCAAACGCTATAATTAAGATGCGAAAATTCATGCAAGTAGTAGAAATATTCAAAGGTGAAATGGGAATCAATTCAAGCTGCAAATTAACGGATTTCACCTAATAAAGACCTAAAACGAGTCACCTTATTTTCTTGAACAAAACATTTGCTTCGAAAATAAGGGCGAAAAATGGAGCAACTCATGTTTAGAAAGAAGAAAAACTTATGTATGACATCCCTTTTAATTTTAGAAAATAGCGACAAATAAAACCCTCTTTGCCCCTACTTAAACAAGGTTAAGGGCAACAGATTTAACGGAAAATTTGTAAAACAAATGAAGCCATTTAAACGATTGACAAACTTGAGTGCGTGACCTGTCAGGTATGACTTAATTTTGCAATGAAATTCTAGCTATGCAAGTTCAACCACCCTACAGACCTAAAAATAAAATCCGAATCGTCTCGGCGGCAAGTTTATTTGACGGTCACGACGCAGCGATTAACATCATGCGGCGGATTATTCAACGGACTGGTTGTGAGGTCATACACCTCGGACATGACAGAAGCGTGGATGAAGTGGTGACAACTGCGATACAAGAAGATGCACAAGCCATCGCGATGACATCTTATCAAGGAGGTCACAACGAGTACTTTAAATACATGAAGGATTTGCTTGACAAGCGGGGCGCCGGGCATATTAAAATCTTCGGAGGAGGAGGAGGAACGATTCTTCCAGAAGAGATCGCTGCGCTGCAAGAATATGGGGTGACTCGAATCTACCACCCTGATGACGGAAGAGAGATGGGGCTTCAAGGGATGATTAATGACCTGGTTGAAAAATCTGATTATGAAACAGTGCCTTCCATTGAGGATTTAGACGGTGCCATTGAACGTTTAGGGGGAAAGAATATTCGTGACATTGCGAGAACAATCACTGCCGCTGAGAACGATGCTGAT
>CAJXHE010000053.1 GCA_913051865.1 uncultured Flavobacteriales bacterium | reverse complement strand
CTAAACTAATTTCTTACGTTTAGATTTAAAGGTGGCACATCTTAATTTGTCAACGATTTTGTGGTTATTAAAAGCAACACACACGACAGAAGAAACGCATAGAAGAAAAAAAATAATTAGACGCGGACTAATTCAGGTGAATTGATGGAAATTGCGGCATATGTATGAAGGCATCGAAATAAATCACATAGACACCCCCTTGCATGTCTTGTTCTCGCTTTCACTTGTCATCGGAATTTTACTCATTTGGCTAAGACATGGTTTTCCTCGTGAATGGAGACTTGCCGGTTGGGTTATCAGTGATGTTCGGAGGATTTGGCAAAGAAGTGCAGATGAAGCACCAAGAACTGGGGGCGTCATTATTGCGCATGTGCTCGGCATCATGGCTGTCACCACGATTGCTTTGGGTTTTGCTACAGCTTTGGAAATTAATGTACCTGCCTATAAAACGTTGGCGATTGGAAGTGCTTTAGGCACCGTCACGTTGTCATATAGGTTACTCGCCCAATGGGTCTTAGGCCTTATCCCCAGAACCAAATTAATATCCAAAGACCAAATCGATATTGATCGACACTTAAGAACCTGGCTTTCGGCAATTGTTGGCGCACTTGCAATCGTCTTTTCGTTGTTGCCCCAATTGCTAGCGATTCTAGGTGCCAACGTATTTATACTCACATGGGGAGGCTGGACTTTGTTTCGTTTATTGAGGGTGTTTCAGACATCTAAACGGGGATTACCTCATTTTTGGTGGAGAATTGTCTATCTTTGCGCCCTCGAAATCCTACCTGTAGCAATCGTTATACAATTTATAATGACCATACTCTGAGGAGATTGAACAACGCACACGCAATGAAAAAGAAGATAAAGACTATTCTTATCTCTCAGCCAAAACCGATTACGGAGAAGAGCCCGTATTTCGATTTAGCCAAAAACATGAAAGTGACTGTTGATTTTCGTCCTTTTATCCATGTTGAGGCGATAGAAGTAAAAGAATTTAGAAAACAACGCTTAGACCTGTCTGAATACACAGGAATCATTTTAACGTCTCGTATGGCTGTTGATCATTTCTTCAGAATGGCGGAAGAGACAAGGTATGAGGTGCCTACTTCATTAAAATACTTTTGCATCAGTGAAAGCACCGCTTATTATCTACAGAAATACGTTGTATATCGAAAGAGAAAAATCTTTCATGGTCAAGTCCGTTTTTCTGAACTCACGACGATACTGAAAAAGCATAAGAAAGAGAAGTTTCTCCTTCCGTGTTCTGACCTTCTCAAAGCTTCAATACCTAATGCACTTGATGAATTAGGGGTGGATTATAGCCAAGCGTGTATGTACAGAACGGTTTGTTCTGATTTGAGCGATTTAACAGATGTTAAATATGATTTGCTTGTCTTCTTCAGCCCTAGTGGAATAGAGTCATTACTCAAGAACTTCCCTGAATTCGAGCAAGGCGAAACAAAAATCGCTACTTTCGGCCCTACAACCTCTAAAGCCGCTGAGAAGGCGGGGCTTAGAATTGACATTAATGCACCGACTGCAAAAGCGCCATCGATGACAATGGCGATAGAACAGTATATGAAAGGCAAGTCCTGAGGTTATCTTGTGCCCAAATGGGGCAATCTAGAAATACATTTGGAAAAAATGAACGTTTAAAAAGCGTGATCGTTTTAGATAGAGCATTCGCAGAAGGTGCGAAACTCAAGGCTATGCCGATTTTGGTTCGGTATACACACAGCTCTTTTGACGCTCCATTTCCATACCAAGTCGCAACAACTGTAAGCAAACGACGATTTAAACGTGCGGTTGATCGAAATCGAATAAAACGCCTTCTCCGAGAAGCTTGGCGGTTAGAAAAACACCGCCTTTTGGCAGGGTGGTCTGCCGGAGATCCACAAAGAGCATTGGTTTTCATCTATATCGGCAGAGAAATTCCGACCTTCGAAGCATGTCAGAACAACATTAGAAAGATTATTGACGTATTGATCGATAATCCTATTGAAAAGTCATCACTATGAATAAATTCCGAAAGGGCACCTTAATCGCTTTTACCATTTTAGGTGCGGCAATGATTTCTTTACGTCTTCCCATTAAAGAAGATTACTTTGAAATGTCCAAGCAGCTAGAGATTTTAAACTCAGCTTTTCGGGAATTGAATATCTTTTATGTCGATCCATTGTCGCCGGGCGACTTAATGCAAACAGGAATCGATGCGATGTTGCTCTCTCTAGACCCCTATACAAGATATTATCCAGAATCTAGGATGGAGGATGTCAGGTTTATGTCTACAGGAGAATATGGCGGAGTCGGTTTGGCATTAGATGAGCGTTGGGATGGCACATTCTACATTGTGGATATTAAGGAAAACTCTCCAGCTGAAAAAGGCGGGTTGCAACTTGGAGATAATTTGATGGAAATCGAAGGCCAAACAATCTCACACCTCGACATGCCTAAAATTGGAGAGTTGATTAAAGGCACTTCTGGAACAGATATTCTTTTAGGCATTCAACGCTCTGGAGAGTTGGATGTCCTCGATGTCACACTCACGCGTGAAAAAATTAAAACACCTGACGTCCCATATTACGGAATGATCAGTGATTCTACGGGCTACCTAATTCTAAGTAAGTTTACGCGTACAGCCACAATAGAAGTGAGAAAGGCGCTCATACAACTCACTGATTCTATGGGCGCAAAACAAATCGTTTTTGATCTTCGTGGAAATGGAGGCGGATTGTTACGTGAGGCAGTAAACATTGTGAATTTATTTGTGCCAAAGGGGGTAGAAGTTGTGTCGATGAAAGGCAAAACCCCTGAATGGAATAACAATTACAATACCCAAAGCAAAGCCTTGCTTCCAAACATCCCACTGGCGATTCTCATCGACAATAAAAGTGCTTCTGCATCAGAAATTGTTGCAGGGACTTTACAAGACCTAGACCGAGCCTTAATTGTGGGTCAGGAAAGTTTTGGGAAAGGCCTTGTTCAGCAAACCAAAAAGTTGGCCTATGGGTCACGTATTAAGATTACTGTCGCCAAATACTATACAGCGAGTGGGAGATGTGTACAAAGACTTCATTATAGCGACCGTAATGACCTAGGGGATGCAACAATTCAGGCAGACTCGACACTTCAGACATTCTACACAAAAAATGGTCGTCCCGTCATCGAAGGTCGGGGTGTTATCCCAGATCTTGAAATAAATATCGAAAACCTAAACTACGTACTGTCGGGAATTTTAGACAGCGGCGTTTTATTTGATTTCGCTGTAAATGAGATGAATGCAGGAGGAGCACACAATTTAGACCCTGAATCTTTCGCGCTCACGGACATGCAGTGGGACGCTTTCATGCGGTTTATGAATGATGAATTCTCGTCGGAATTACTTGAAAAAACTGGGCGAGACTTCCCATACGAACCTAACACCACACGTATCGTCGAATTACTTGAGGACGCGATGGAAGAAGATGGGACCCTCGCATCTCATGCTGATTTGATCACCCGTTTAGATAACGTATCCAAACCAAACCTTAACGCGGATTTAAATAAATACGAAACAGAAATTCGAGAAGCACTGACTGAAGAACTTATTTACCATACAGCAAATACATCGGGTGTATTTCGCCATTTGCTTCCCAATGACGACGTTGCAAAAGAAGCTGTTTCAAAACTAGAAAGTGGTGAGTATCTCGAAATCCTTGGATATTAAATGGCGTCAAAAGCTGCTTCGATAAGCGAGAAAATCCTGGCTTCGGGATTGCTAATTACGCTGGCATCACTTCCTTGGTCACCCTTCGGGACGAGTTTCGGGACGGGGGTCATTGCGCTAGCATGGGTCATTGCCGCTGTGAATCGTTCCTTAATTACGCCCACAAACAAGCTTCTTACCGGAGCCATGACAGGTCTTTATGTTTGGCATGTTGTGGGGCTCCTTTGGACGGAAAATATGAGCGAAGGGCTCATGACATTGCAAATCAAGCTTCCCATTTTAATTGTCACCACTGCGCTTATGACGATTCGTTGGAATCCAAACACATGGCTCCCTCGTATTCTGTCTGTGTTTGTTTTTTCTATTTCAGCGTCTGCCATCTCAGGATTGGTGTTGGGATGGTGGCAAATATCTGCTGGTGGCACCCTTCATTCAAGTGAATGGTCACCGTTCATTTCACATATAAGAATGGGAATCCTACTCTCTTTAGGATGGGGTGGAATTCTCATTTATACCATTAAAAAACATCGTCTAATTGTACCTGCAATCTTATACGCAGCCATCGCTATGCTTTACATATGGCAAACACAATCAGTTACTGGGTGCCTCATGTTTGTGTTTGCAACGTTTTTCGGAATAATGCAGTATTGGATAAAGCGCTCGCTGAGGTTAGTCATGCTTGTGGGTGGGGTCATTTCGTTCTTAGGAATCATGCTTCTCGTACACACCTTACGCCCATCGCCACAACCCGCTCAGCTTCCGACTCACACTGAATGGGGGGCTCCTTACACCCACCATCAAGACCGATTTCTTGATGAAAATGGATATAAAGTTTGGAATTTTCTGGCCTGGGATGAAGCTCGGATAGCGTGGAATAAAAGAAGTGATTTTCCTTTTGATGGCACAGATAATATGGGGTATTCCCTCAAAACAACGCTCACCCGTTACCTTACCTCGTTAAATCTCCCCAAAGATGGTCTCGCTATTCAAGGATTAGCCGAGAAGGATATTCGTGCGATTGAACAAGGAAAAACATCTGCAGTTGCACATCTTAAATCTGGCATGAATCGTCGCATTGATGTATTGAGGTATGAGGTGGGTAATTGGATGGATGATGGCAACCCGAGTGGCAATTCTGTGACTCAAAGATGGGTTTACCTGAAAACTGGGCTTCATATTGCACTAAACAACGGAATTACTAATTCTCTATTGGGCGTTGGGACTGGCGACCTCCCTGATGCTTATCAGCAAGCATATAATGAACTTGATTCGCCCTTACACCCTCAATTCAGAAAGCGTACACACAATCAATATCTTGCTTGGTGGGTCGCAAGTGGCTTTATTGCCTTAACCTTATGGATCCTCGTTTTAATTGCATCTTGGAAAAGGGACCTTGAATGGTTCTCACTGGGAAGGTTAGCGTGGTGGATGGTCGTTGTTTCTTGCTTTGCTGAAGACACGCTCGAAACCCAAGCAGGCGTGACTTTTGCAGTCTTTGCTTTGGTTCTTTTCTCTATGAACGACTCAAAAGAGGGGTCGTCTTTAAAACCTGATGTTGAAAAGTTTGGTTTTATTTCATAACATGCATCAACGATTACAGCAAATTCAGACAAAACCTTACACGTCAAACATGGAGATTCGTAATCGAGACGGCCACCTCAGCGTCCCACATGATGCCCATTAAAATATCGAACGACAATTCATTCTTAGTGGTAAGTGTGTGTTTTGTGTGGAAAAAGTAGGTTGGTGTATGTCAGGCTACAAGTTAGCTTTGTTAACTATGAATATTCTATTACTAGGTTCGGGTGGCCGCGAACATGCTATGGCATGGAAACTCGCACAAAGCTCTTTGCTGTCATTACTTTATGTGGCACCAGGGAACGCTGGAACAGAACAGATTGCTACAAATGTGCCTCTTGACCCTTTGGATTTTAAAGCGATAGACCGCTTTATTCGACGGAATGATATCAGCATTCTTGTTGTCGGACCTGAAGCACCTTTAGTGGCGGGAATCGTGGATTATTTCTTAGCATCTGATAAACATCAAAACCTGACTGTCGTTGGGCCTAGGAAAGCGGGTGCGATGTTAGAAGGGTCTAAAGATTTTGCAAAGGCATTTATGGTGAGACATAACATTCCTACTGCGGCTTATGCCAGTTTTTCTACTGGTCAACTTCAAGAGGCAATTGCTTATCTCGACAAAAGAAAACCGCCATATGTACTCAAAGCGGATGGTTTGGCCGCTGGAAAAGGGGTGGTTATCACAGAGAGTACTGAAGAAGCTCAGAAATGTCTTGAAGACATGTTAGAAAATGCAGCTTTCGGAGAAGCTGGATCTAAAGTCGTGATCGAGCAATTTATGGATGGCATAGAGGTGAGTTCTTTCATCATAACAGATGGTGAGGCCTTTCGAATTCTACCTTCAGCAAAGGATTACAAAAGAGTACGCGAAGGTGATGTAGGGTTGAATACTGGTGGAATGGGAGCGATAAGCCCTGTACCTTTTGTAGACGCCGAATTCCATGAAAAAACCCTAAACCAAATCATTATTCCTACGATTAAGGGGCTTAAAAAGGACAATATCCCATATAATGGATTCATTTTTATCGGACTCATGAAAGTGGGGAGCGATCCATATGTCGTTGAATACAACTGTCGACTTGGCGACCCTGAATCTGAGGTAATATTGCCGCTACTCAAAAGTGATCTTCTTCACTTATTTGACAGTTTGGGTTCAGGACTTTTAAGTGAATACGACCTAGAAATAGAGGACAAGACTGCAGCCACAGTCATGTTAACTTCTGGTGGATATCCTGGGGACTACAAGAAGGGGGTTCACATTAAAGGTCTAGACACACCCATTAGAAAAAATGAAGGATTGATTTTTCACGCAGGAACAACAAAGAAAAGAGGGAAGGTTGTCTCTGATGGAGGAAGAGTTATCGCCTGCACTGGTCTTGGAAATGGTCTCGAACAGGCCTTGGAGAGAAGTTACAAGTTAGCAGAATCTATAGATTTCACCGACAAACAGTACCGGAAAGATATCGGTCAAGATGTACTCGTGAAGGTCAGCTAATCGTTAATACGACTGGTCCGATCAAGGGGCTTTGCCCTCAGCTTTTGCCTTTACCACATATCCGTTGAGCACTTTAAGCCAAACGACTAGCGCTACGAGACCGAGAATAATGACGCCTGCATTGAAGGGGTCCACTAAAGGTTCAAGTACGTTTTTAAAAGTCCAAGAAACGAACTTCCCTATTGGGTATATGATATCCTGTGTATTCATTCCGATGTGATTCGATTGCAAATTTAAGTCGCATCTTTTTAGAATGGCCTTATTCGCGTAACCTTTTGGATAAAAAACCGTAAAAGAATGCACACCTATCTCTTTTGTTATGCGAATATTTGCCCTCACATATCTTTTTTTATCGCTCTTTTGCTTGCCAGCACTGGCTCAAACCACGAATGACTTTATTCAACCACAATCGAATATCTCTCCCGAACAATCAGCAGAATTACAAGTTGCACTCGATGCATTTAATGTACGGACTGAAAATATTCCAACTGTTTTTGATGCTGCACATCTTGATTCACGACAAGTAATGATAAATAGCGTCAATTCGGGAAGCTGGAATGAACCGACAACCTGGAGTTGTTCGTGTGTCCCCGGATCTTCTGACGACGTTGTTATTCAGGATAGTCATTTGGTCAGTGTAAACAATAATACAGAAATTAACAATCTAACCATACAAGCGGGAGGTGTTCTAAGCTTAAATGGTACGGTTGAAACCACTTTAACAATTCATGGTGACTGGTCGTCTGGTGGTTTTGTGAAAGCGGGGAACATGCGTGTTTCTTTTTCAAACACAACAGACCAAACTTTTACCGGATCCGCCGAATGTTACGATTTAGAGATTGCAAGTGAAAACACTGTTAATATAGAGGGTTCACTACTTGTTAGACATCACTTTGAATTTACAACAGGTGTCGTTGATGCAACGAATGGAGAACTTCGTTTAGGGAACAATGACTTTGGTCCCGCATCCGTAATCTTGGGTTCCGACGCAGATTTTATCGGAGAGGTTATTCGTGAATTCGAAATCAGTTGTGAAGAAAATGCTGTACACCGGGTTGGATTTGGATTGGAAGGGGTCACGGTATCTGAATTAATCGGAGATTTTCCGACGTCTGGATTCGTGGGGTCCGACAATCCAAATGCCACCATGTCTAACATTCGCTCATGGAACGAGGCAACATTTCAAATGGATCAAATTCAATCTGTTGACGACATTTTAGAACCAGGAATTGGGTACGAGATCGCACTTCCTGCTGGCACATATTATGTTGACTTCAAAGGAAGTATTCAGGACTTTGAGATGTCTTTGCCTGTCTTTAAATCGAATGTCATTGCTTTTAATCTGATTTCTAACCCAACACAAGCCTATTTAGACTTGGCGTTGTTATTCGAAAATATGACAGGACTCGAAAAAAGCGTGAATATTTACAACAACGATACGAAAAACTACGACACGTATGCTTCAGGGTTTGGTGTCAATGGACAAACTCAATTTCTCGCGCCAGGAAAATCATTCTGGATTCGTGCAACAGATACGCCACTGGCACAAATTAACGAAAGCATGTATGCGAGTGCAGGGAAGGCTGAGTCTGATGGAATCAGTATGAATTCTGAGTTTACGTATATGAGATGGGTGCTAGAAAGTGGCAATGAATCTGATGAAATTGTTATTGCAATTGATGATGCTTCAACGGTCTTGTTTGATTCTGAACTGGACGCAAACAATTGGAAAGGAAATCACAAATGTGATATCATGTCTGCACCAGCAGATCATAATGTCAGTAGTTCTTTTTATAGCATTCATGTTTTACCATCGTTGGCAGGTGAGCAAAATGCCACTTTAGGCATCGGTGTGTCAACTCAAGTTGCAGCACAAACCACAAAGAATTTTACGTTAAGACTCGTAGATTATCATTTGGGAGATTATTGTGCTTGGATTGCATCCTCGGACGAGAGTAGTGCTTATCCGCTCTCAGAAGGGTTGGCATTTGGATTTTCTATTCAGGGAGGAGAAACGTCTTTGGGGTCCATCACGAACGATATAAGATGGGACATTCACATCTCAGCGCCTTCTGAAATACAAGCTGTAAGTCCTGGGTGTAACGGTGAGGGTGAGGCCTCAATCGCTTTATTAGGTTCCGGATCAGGACCTTGGGATTATGCATTAAACGATGCCGATGGAAATCTGATAAGTACGATTACAGGAATTGATGGAGCAGGTGTATTTGAAGCGCTTAACTCAGGGGAATACACTGGTTTGATTAGTAATCAAGGGAACTACAGTTGTGGAGTGAACACACATTCTGCAAACGTAGTGGGAGTTGAAGATATGGTTTTAGAGATTCAGTCAACCATTTATTGTGAAGACGCGCTTGATGCAGAAGCTACCGTAAAAGTTCAAGGAGGTGATGCACCTTATGAATACACTTGGAGCAATGGTGAGACGACTCATGTTGCAACGAGTTTACAAGATGGGCACTACGATGTGGTTGTAACAGATGCATTTGGATGTTTGGATTCTATAGGAATCGATGTCGTGTCTGCACCTAGCATAGATCTTACAGTCGTATCTCCAGGATGTGAAGGTGAGGGCGTGACGTCAATCGCAGTAAATGGCGAGGGTGAAGAGCCATGGACATTCACATATTACACCGAATCAGGTGAAGAAATTGCCTCTTTTGAAGATGGTACTGGTCAGGCAATATTAACGAATCTACCCTCGGGCACATACACCGTGGTCGCAACAGATGGTGGTCACTGGGGATGTCCTGACAGAATAGAGTCTGCTGAAGTTATTCAGCCTGCTGATTTAGATTTGGGACTTGATATAGGTCACATCGGATGCGATGGTGTGACTGACGGATCAATCGAATTTAATGTTTCTGGAGGAATCGCACCTTATGGATATATTTGGTCTACAGGAGAGGTGACTGAATCGATTTCTAATTTAGAAGCTGGCGAATACACAGCCATTGCGATAGATTCCTTCGGTTGTGCTGACACAGTGACTGCAGAGGTGATCGCTGCGCCGCAAGTGATCGCGGATTTTCAGGCGCCTATCCTACCACTTACATCAGGTGATGGATCGGGTTATACTTTGGGATTCACAAATCAATCTGAAGGAGCAACGGGATACAGTTGGTTTTTCGGTGATGAATCAGAACCGAATTTTAATATTCATGCCGTTCACACCTATGCTGAGGCGGGAACATATGACGTGTTCTTAAATGCTTGGAATAATTACTGTTCACACACCATTCGTCAAGTAATTACGATTCAAAGTGAGGATGTTGTAAGCGACGATAGCGATACAAATGACCCTCCGGTAGAAGGTTTTGGAAGAACACTCGAAGCAGAATTATCGCCTCTTTTTGAGATAGAAAATCCTATTTCTACTGGAAATGGTTGGAAAATAAATCTCGGTTTGGGATTTGAAAGATGTGAAGCACGCGCTTATGATTTGAGTGGTCGGAGTGTAACCCCAGTATTTATGCCCGAAATAGACGGAACTATTTGGATGGAGTCCGATGTTTGGCCTACGATGATACTGATTAGATTAACTGACCCCGAAAGCGGAGCAGTGCGTACTTGGAAAATGGTAAAATAAAGAGGGTTGAGAGATAGATAATCCCCTTATTTTGACGAACTTCGTACTATGAAAATAGGCGTCGTTACTTTTCCCGGATCAAATTGTAATATGGACATCGTCCATGCCTTAAAGGACAGCCTCGGACATGAGGCCGTAGAGCTTTGGCATAAAGATTCAGACCTTCAAAATGTTGATGCTGTAGTTCTTCCTGGAGGATTCAGTTATGGCGACTACTTGAGAAGTGGTGCTATTGCACGATTTGCGCCCATCATGAAAGAAGTCGTGAAATTTGCTGGCAAAGGAGGTAAAGTACTTGGTATATGTAACGGATTTCAAATACTCTGCGAGGCGGGGCTTCTCCCAGGTACACTCATGCATAATGAAAGTAGAAAATTTATTTGCAAAAACATTCATCTCCTTCCTGCCTCACATTCGGCATCTATTTCGTCTGAATTAGACCACTCGATTCCATTAATGATTCCTATTGCTCATGGCGAGGGAAACTACTTTCTTCCAAAAGAAGAACTTGACGCGCTTGAAGAAAATGACCAAGTTATTTTCCGCTATTGTGACGAAAATGGCAAAGTCAGCAATGCGTCTAATCCAAACGGTTCAATCAACAATATTGCTGGTGTCTGTAACGTTGAAAAAAACGTGTTTGGTATGATGCCACACCCTGAACGAGCCTGCTCAGACGATCTCGGGAATTCTGATGGTGTTGCAATCTTACGCGGACTCGTAGAACTTATAGACGCATAACAATTTAGTTTCAAAATCATGAATCCATTTCCCGCCGGACCTTTTTTAGAAAAGATTAAAATTCCCGCAGACCTGCGAGATCATTTTAAGCCGGAGGAGTTAGAACAAGTTTGTACCGAACTGCGTCAGTTTATTATTGATGTGGTCTCGGAAAAAGGAGGTCATTTCGGAGCCAGTTTAGGCGTCGTAGAACTTACCGTAGCGCTTCATTATACGTTTAACACTCCTGAAGATCAAATAGTATGGGACGTTGGTCACCAAGCTTACGGTCATAAAATCTTAACGGGACGTCGTGAAAACTTTTATACAAATAGAAAGTACAAAGGGCTAAGTGGTTTCCCCAAAAGATCGGAAAGCGAATACGACACTTTCGGCGTTGGACACAGTAGTACCAGCATATCAGCTGCGCTTGGCATGGCTGTTGGCTCACGATTGAATGCCGATAGAGACCGACATCATATCGCTGTGATCGGAGACGGGGCTATGACTGCAGGGCTGGCATTTGAGGGTTTGAATCACGCTGGAATTGAGGACAGCAATCTGCTGGTTATTCTCAACGACAATTGTATGTCCATCGACCCCAACGTTGGTGCCTTAAAAGAATACCTCACTGACATCGCGACTTCACACACTTACAACAAAGTGAAAGATGAGGTTTGGAATCTACTGGGACAAATCTCCAAGTTTGGGCCCAATGCGCAAGCTGTCGTTCAAAAAGTAGAAAATGCAATCAAGTCGGCAATTCTCAAACAAAGCAATATGTTTGAGTCATTAAATTTTCGTTATTTCGGTCCAGTTGACGGTCACAATGTTGAGCATTTAAACAAAGTCCTTGCCGATTTAAAGGACATCCCAGGCCCCAAGTTGTTACACTGCTTGACTCGAAAAGGAGCGAAATACGAACCTTCCGAATTAGGGAGCCCCACGAAATGGCACGCCCCCGGATTATTTAATAAGGAAACCGGAGAAAGTATTCAAACAACTGAAGTTGAAACAGGTCCCAAACCTCCCAAATTTCAAGATGTTTTCGGCCATACCATTATCGACTTGGCTAAGAAGAACAGACGTATTGTCGGCGTTACACCAGCGATGCCCTCCGGCTGTTCATTAAAAATGATGATGGAGCAAATGCCTGACAGAGCATTTGATGTAGGTATCGCTGAGCAACATGCTGTTACCTTTAGTGCAGGAATGGCAACAAGTGGGCTCATCCCATTTTGTAATATTTACTCGAGTTTTATGCAACGTGCTTATGATCAGGTCGTGCACGATGTTGCACTCCAAAACTTACATGTTGTTTTCTGTCTTGACAGAGCTGGAATCGCAGGAGCCGATGGACCTACGCATCATGGCGCATTTGATTTGGCATATATGAGATGTATCCCCAACATGGTGGTGGCAGCGCCTATGGATGAAATCGACTTAAGGAACATGATGTATACCGCATCGGAGAAGCATCGCGGACCCTTCTCGATACGGTACCCCAGAGGGACTGGTTCAATCGCAGATTGGAGGCATGAATTTTCTGAGATTGCCATCGGAAAAGGACGCAAATTGAAGAATGGAGATGACATTGCCTTGTTAAGTATTGGGGCAATAGGAACTGAGGCTCAGAAAGGGATCGCAGAAGTTGAGAAGAAAGGAATTTCTGTTGCACATTACGACATGAGATTTGTGAAACCACTTGATGATATAATGTTGCACGAAATTTTCGGCAGATTTAAATCAGTCATTACAGTAGAGGATGGCACGATTCAAGGAGGGTTTGGCTCTGCAGTTATCGAATGGATGGCCGAGCAAGGTTACAGTGCGAGAGTTACAAGATTAGGGATGCCAGATCAATGGATCGAGCATGGTACACAGGCTGAGCTTTATGCTGAATGTGGTTACGATGCAGAGGCCATAGCTGCGCAACTGTGTGAAGAAAGTGAAAGACTCAAAATCGCTGTGAATTCGCGTGACAACAACGCTCAAAGTGCATGATTAATCCTGAAAATAATGATCTGGAGGGAGGGATTCGCAATCGTGTAGAAGAGAGTGGCTTAGTTCAAATAGATCTCGGCCAATTAAGCGAAATTAAATGTGTCGAAATTGATTTCACCGACTGGCTTTGGGAGGGGATGATCGTGAAAGAAAAAGAATTTAGGGCGAAAGCAAAAAACCTAAATCCCGAAAACTTCGTCGGACTAGGTGTCGGGCTTACATGTACTGAAGATGCAATCGTTCCAGATTGGGCTTGGATGCTCGTCTCATCCACCCTGTCCACTTCTGAATTTGTTGTTGTGGGGGGGTTAGAAAACGCACAGGCAGAATCGTTAAAACGGGCCATCGAGGGCCTATCTCCCGAAGAATATTTGGGGAAAAGAGTGGTTATTAGAGGTTGTTCAAATTCCGGTGGGGCGAACTCACTTCTTCAAATTCAACAAAAACTACAACCCTTCGTAAAGAGTTTAATGTTTGGTGAGGCGTGCAGTACTGTTCCTATTTATAAAAGTGTGCCTCGCAAAGGGTGAGTATAAATGTTGTCAGCTCCATCAAATAAAAAACTATTCTTAATAGATGCATATGCACTTATTTATAGAGCATACTACGCGTTTATAAAAAGCCCACGCATTAATTCAAAAGGCGTCAACACATCTGCTGTATTTGGATTTACAAATGCCGTCCTAGAAATTATCAGAGTTGAAAAGCCAACGCATCTTTCAGTCGTTTTTGACCCGCCTGGAGGGTCCTTTAGAAATGTAATCTACCCTGAATACAAAGCAAATAGGGATGAAACACCTGAGGACATCAAACTAAGTGTGCCCCTCATAAAGAAAGTTCTGAAAGGCCTACAGATTTCTACAAGAATGGAAATGGGATACGAGGCCGACGATTTGATTGGATATCTCGCAAAAAAAGCAGAGAAAGAAGGGTATGAAGTATATATGATGACCCCCGACAAAGATTTTGGGCAACTTGTTTCCGACAGAGTGAAGATGTATCGACCTGGAAGAGGAGGTAACCCTGCTGAAATATGGGGGCCCGAAGAAGTTTGTGCAAAGTTTGGGCTCAATCACACCAAGCAGGTTATTGATTATTTGGGGCTGATGGGAGATGCGTCTGACAACATCCCTGGCGTTCCGGGGGTAGGAGCAAAAACCGCTGCAAAGTTACTCTGCGAATTCGACAGCATAGATGGATTATATGAAAACACAGATAAGCTGAAAGGAAAGCTCAAAGAAAAAGTGGAGGCAAATCATGAACAAGCGCTCCTTTCTAGAAAGCTTGCGACAATCGTACTTGATATTCCTGCAGAGGTAAATATTGAGGCGATGGTGAAAAATGAGGTTAACATCAGTCTTTTGGAAGAAATCCTCGAAGAATTAGAGTTCCGCACCCTACTTCGTAAACTTATACCGAGTGACCACGTATCGACTGAATCACCG
>CAJXHE010000052.1 GCA_913051865.1 uncultured Flavobacteriales bacterium | reverse complement strand
ACATGACGAGACAACCACATATACTTTGGGCCGATGATGAAATCGACATGCTCAAACCTCACATCATCTTTTTAGAAGGGAAGGGATTCTCTGTAACGCCAGTAAATAGTGGTGTAGAGGCGCTTGAAATGGTGGGCAATGCCTTGTTTGATTTGGTCTTCCTAGATGAAAACATGCCAGGGATTAATGGAATAGAGACACTTCAAAGAATCAAGAAAATGAGGCCTCACCTGCCGGTTATTATGATTACTAAGAGTGAAGAGGAGCATATTATGGAGGAGGCAATAGGGTCTAAGATTAGCGATTATTTGATTAAACCTGTGAATCCCAATCAAATTTTACTTGCTGTAAAAAAATGTCTTGACGGCAAAAGGTTGTTAAGTGAAAAGGTGATGACTGACTATCAGCGTGAATTCCGTGAGCTCGGGATGAAAATGATGGACCGAATGGAGGCTGATGATTGGTACGAGGTTTACGGCAGACTGACACATTGGACGCTGGAGCTTGAGAATTCAGATGATGACAGTATGCAAGAGGTGTTAAGTATGCAGTTTGAGGATGCAAATAGACAATTCGGTAAGTTCATAGAGAGTCATTATGAAAACTGGGTTCAGCAAGGAGACGCTAGTGGTCAGGGAGATGTCCCTTTGTTGTCACATCGGGTGCTTCCACATTATTTGCCCGAAGCAATTGAGACAGCGGGAGGCAGACAGGTGTTTTTAGTTGTGATAGATAATTTGAGATTGGATCAATGGCGTACCATTGAACCCATGTTGAAGCATCTATTTTCTATCGTGCGTGACGACAAATACATGAGTATTCTGCCTACAGCAACCCAATATGCGAGGAACGCACTGTTTGCGGGAATGATGCCTGCAGATATTAAGCGTTTACATCCCGATTATTGGAGTACAGAAGAAGATGAAGGTTCGAAAAACAAGTACGAGGCCGAACTGCTTAAGTCATTGTTAGATAGACTTGGTATTGAGGGAAAGACGAGCTATCACAAGGTTACAAATCTGGCAGCGGGAAGAAAACTGTCCGACCAGTTCCATGAAACGAAGGGTGAGACTTTGACTACTTTGGTCTATAATTTCGTGGATATGCTAAGTCACGCGAGAACAGATATGGAGGTAATCAAGGAACTTGCAGATGATGAAGCAGCTTACAGATCGTTAACATTAACATGGTTTGAGCATAGCGCCTTGAAAGAACTTTTAGATAAAATGGCCGCGGCCAACGGCAGAGTCATCATCACAACGGATCATGGAACGGTTAGAGTGAACAATGACATTAAGGTTCGAGGTGACAGAAGTACGAATAGCAACCTTAGATATAAAGTAGGTAAAAACCTGGGGTATGAGAAAAAGGAAGTTTTTGCCGCAGTTGATCCAGAGAAGTTTGGCCTGCCTAAAAACCATGTAAGTACAGGGTATGTATTTGCGCGTGAGAGAGACTTTTTTGTGTATCCAAACAATTATCATCAGTTTGTGAAATATTTTAAGGATACATTTCAGCATGGTGGTGTGAGTTTAGAGGAGGTCATTGTGCCTTTTGCTATTTTAGATGCCAAGTAAATAAAATGAGAGAAGAAGCAAGCTTAGAGCGCATATTAGAGATTGAGGCGTATGCATTAAAAGACTTGGATGATGTCGCAAGACAGCTTTTAATGAAGCTGCCCGACAACGGAGTGATTGCACTCCATGGAGAGATGGGAGTCGGAAAAACCACTCTTGTGAAGACATTATGTAGAATGCTCGGTGTGGTGGATGAAGTCTCAAGTCCGACCTACGGATTGGTGAACGTATATGAAATGCCAGGAAATGATCAGATTTCCAGCAGAACGATCCATCACATTGACTTGTATCGATTGAAAGATGAAGAAGAGGCTCAGGAAGCTGGAGTGTTCGATGCTTTTGAGCAGCAAGGCATCACTTTTGTGGAGTGGCCAGAACGCATATCCCAGGCCTTGCCTGATGATATTTGGCTATTGAAAATTGATGAATCGATGTCTGAAAACCCAGATGAGACCTCCAACACCAAAAGAAGTCTAACTTTACTGCGTCAAATATGTAGTTAGGCGCAAAGAAATCGTTAATTTCACCCAGATATGGATACAGGACGAAAAGCCATTAAAGCATTAGCTAAAGAAGCGGCTCTATTGCCACAGGAGGAACTGCTTCAGGTAAAGGCGGGTCAGGAAGACCTTACAATTGGAATTCCAAAAGAAACAAGCCTTCAAGAAAAGAGAGTGGCACTGGTGCCTGAGGCTGTAGCGTTACTCGTCGCCCATGGTCATGAAGTATTGGTTGAATCTGAAGCGGGATTGTTGTCTCACTTTACGGATATTGACTACAGCGAGTCAGGGGCGAGAATTGTGTATGATAGAAAGAAGGTGTTTCAGGCTGGTTTGGTCTTAAAGGTTGAGCCACCCTCTATTGAGGAAGTTGATATGATGTCTCGGGGAGCAACGCTAGTAAGCGCGCTTCAACTTAGCGTACAGAGTGAAAATCTTCTGGAAGAGTTAGGTAAAAAGAAAATTACAGCAATTGCTTGGGATTATTTAAAGAATAAAAACGGACTTTTTCCTCTGGTACGAGCAATGGGTGAAATCGCTGGGAATGTGTCAATTCTCATTGCCGGGGCATTGCTGTCAGGAGAGAAGAGCAGGGGGACTTTGTTGGGAGGAATTAGTGGCGTAAGACCATGTGAAGTCGTTATTTTGGGAGCGGGTACTGTAGGGGAGTTTGCAGCAAGAGCAGCGATGGGTTTGGGTGCGCATGTGAAGATTTTTGATGACAGACAACATCGTTTGGTTCGTATCCAACAGAGTTTGGGGACTCGGGTTTGGACTTCTACGATCCAGCCTTCAGTATTAAATGAAGCGTTAAAAACAGCAGATGTTGCGATCGGTGCGTTGCGCGGTGAAGGCCAAAGGACTCCTGTAATAGTTAGCGAAACCATGGTAAGCGCAATGAAAGAAGGCGCTGTCATTATCGATGTGAGTATTGACAAAGGAGGATGCTTTGAAACATCGCGGATGACCAGCCACGAAAATCCAACTTTCGTTCACCATGATGTGATTCACTACTGTGTTCCTAATATCGCTTCAAGCGTTTCAGGAACAGCAAGTCAGGCTTTGAGTAACATTATCGCTCCATTTATTTTAGGGGTCGTATCTGATGGAGGTCTTGTGCCTTCTATCAGAAGCTCCAATATTGTGAAGTCAGGAATTTACATGTACAAAGGGGTGATTACACATCAAGGAATTGCAGAAGAACGTGGACTCTCTTATAAAGAATTAGATCTTCTTCTTGCGGCCTACTGACAGATCAGTGAGTGCCGTTCCTCACGGGTGAGGATGATTTTATTTCCCGCCTACTACTTTTCTTATTTCGTGAAGTTTCATCAGGGCATCCAGCGGGGTAAGGTTGTCAATGTCTAAATCCAACAATCGATCACGAACATCCTCTAATGCAGGATCGTCTAATTGAAAAAAGCTCATCTGCATGCCCTCTTCAGATTTTGTATTTGAAGAATCCGGAAGCTTCACGGGGTCAACTGTGGGTCCTGTCTGTGTTCCGGATTTATCTCTCTTGTGTTCTTCTAATTGTAGGAGGACTTCTTCTGCTCGGCGAACAAGGCTTCGCGGCATGCCTGCAAGTTTTGCAACGTTAATTCCGAAGCTGTGATTTGAACCTCCGGCGACAAGTTTTCTAAGGAACACGATCTTTCCGCTGACTTCTCGCACACTTACGTTGTAATTTCTTATCCTAGAAAAGATGGCTTGCATCTCATTTAGCTCGTGGTAGTGCGTCGCAAATAATGTGAGAGGTCTCAATTTATCTGCCCCGTGAAGGTACTCAGCGATGGCCCAAGCGATGCTTACACCGTCGTATGTGCTAGTGCCTCTTCCGATCTCATCAAGAAGAACCAAACTCCGATCTGTGATATTGTTAAGTATCGATGCGGTTTCGTTCATCTCAACCATAAACGTAGATTCTCCACTCGAAATATTGTCTGAGGCACCGACCCTCGTAAAGATTCGATCTAGTATTCCAAGCTCTGCACTTCTTGCTGGAACAAAACTGCCACATTGAGCCATCAGGGAGATAAGCGCTGTTTGTCTGAGGAGCGCACTTTTACCAGCCATATTTGGTCCGGTAATCATTAATATTTGAGCGTTGTCAGGATTGAGCGTGAGGTCGTTCGCGACGTACGATTCGCCCAAAGGAAGTTGGCGTTCAATCACTGGATGACGACCTCCTACGATGCTAATCCCATGCGATTCCTTCATTCTCGGTCTGGTATATCCGAAATCTGTAGACACTTCAGCAAAACTGACCAGCACATCTGTTGCACCAATGGCCCTGGCGTTTGAGATTAATTCAGTGGTATTTTTCACGGTCTCAGACACCAAGGATTCATACAGCCGCTGCTCCATAGAAAGGGCCTTGTCTTTTGCGTCCAGAATACGTGTTTCAAGTTCTTTAAGCTCTTCAGTAATGTACCTTTCAGCTTGCGTCAGGGTTTGCTTCCTGATCCATTCTTCAGGCACCTTATCCTTATGTGCATGCCTTACTTCAAGATAGTATCCGAAAACATTGTTAAAGCCTATCTTCAGTGAACTTATTCCTGTGACCTCTGTTTCCCGGATGCGGATCGCTTCAAGTGCTTTGTCACTTTCAAAGGCCAAACTTCTAATTTCATCAAGTCCTGCATCTACTCCCGCTTTGATCACTGCGCCTTTCCCGACTTGCGTAGGTGCTTCATCTTCTAATTCCTCCGTCAGTCGTTTTAGCAGGTCATCACAAGGTGAAAGACGCTCCAATGTTGGAATCAGGGCTTCCTCCCCAGCCGTTACTTCTGCAATCATTATAACCGCTTCAAGTCCGCGCCTTACTTGAACGAGTTCCCTTGGATTAATTCTGGCAGAACTGGCTTTAGAAGCCAGGCGCTCCAAATCTCCAACGCCTGATAGTATTTTCTTTAATTGACGCTGCAGTTGTTCGTCCTCCGACAAAACAGAAACAGCATTCTGTCTCAATTCAATTTCTACAATATCCGTAAGGGGCATCACCAGCCATCTCCGCATCATTCGCGCGCCCATAGGCGTTGATGTTCGATCGATGTTGTCAGCAAGTGACTGTCCATCGGGGTGTGTGGGATAGAGAATCTCCAGATTCCTCACGGTAAATCGATCAAGCCACATCCCATCTTGAGCTCTCAACCTTTTCACACCTTGCAGATGTCCAAGTTTTGTGTGATGCGTAAATTCTAAATACTGAAGAATGACTCCTGCGGCAATCTTTGCCAAAGGCGCATCATCTAGCCCAAAGCCTTTCAGTGATGTCGTGCCAAACTGACCATGTAGTTTTTCAGTTGCGAATTCCTCGGAAAAGACCCAATCATCGAGTTTTGAGATGGGCGTATCATCTCCAAACAGGGACTTTAAATCATTTTCAAATTGTTTTTGGCATACCCACTCCTTCGGATTAAGGCTCTTTAATAGTCTGTCAATCCAATCAGGGTCACCCTCAGCCGCCATAAATTCGCCCGTTGAAATATCAAGAAACGCGACCCCACACCCTTTTCTAGTCCAGTGTATCGCTGCCAGATAATGGTTTTCACTAGATGTGAGGACCTGATCGTGCATGACAACACCTGGCGTCACCAATTCTGTCACACCTCTCTTCACAAGCCCTTTTGCTTGCTTAGGGTCTTCCAATTGATCACAAACGGCAACCTTCAACCCAGACCGAACCAATTTGGGTAAATAATTGTCTAAAGAATGATGAGGAAACCCCGCGAGTTCAATCTCCGAGGCGCTTCCACTTCCACGTTTGGTCAAAATAATATTGAGTACACGGGCAGCCTCAACGGCATCTTCTCCGAAGGTTTCGTAAAAATCGCCTACGCGAAAAAGCAAGATGGTGTCCGGATGTTTTTCCTTAATCCGATTATATTGCTTCATCAAAGGTGTCACCTTACCTGCCACGTCTTCTTTTATTTAGAATAGTCGTGACCAAATTAGAAAGGAATATCTCCTACAGCAACTCTCAGAGTAAGATGATTGTCCACAAGTGACAAACAATTGGCGGGTATCTATGCCACTTTCAATTCCTGAGATGCAATATTCCCCTTGTGACCTTCGCAATATTTTCTATCTACGATGAGTTCTTTCACATCGCTGCTTGGGAGTTCAAACATATCGTCTGTAAGAACAGTCTCAAGGATTCCTCTCAACCCACGTGCGCCAAGCTTAAATTTTAACGCTTGTTCCACAATCCAATCTAGGGCGTCTGCTTTGAATTTTAATTCAATATTGTCTAAACTGAATAGATGTATGTACTGCTTAATGATCGCATTCTTGGGCTCAGAGAGGATGCGTCTCAATGCTTGACCATCTAGGGTGTTTAAGTGCGTGAGGACAGGGAATCTACCGACAAGTTCAGGGATTAAACCGAAACTTCTTAAGTCTGATGGCGCAATGTGAGAAAGAATATTCTCATCTTTATTTTCTGTTCCTTTGCTCTTGAATCCAATTGTAGATCTGCTGATCCGCCGTTCTATGTGATTCTCAATTCCAGAAAAAGCGCCTCCACAAATAAAGAGAATGTTCTGTGTATTTACGGTAATGAGCTTTTGTTCAGGGTGCTTTCGACCTCCTTGCGGGGGTACATGTACATCTGTTCCTTCAAGTAGTTTAAGCAATGCTTGTTGAACGCCCTCTCCACTTACATCTCTCGTGATTGATGCATTGTCACTCTTCCGAGCAATCTTGTCGATTTCATCGATAAAGATGATTCCCCTCTCAGCTGCTTCAACATCAAAGTCTGCAGTTTGTAACAGTCTAGATAACACGCTTTCTACATCTTCACCAACATAGCCCGCTTCTGTTAAAACAGTTGCGTCTGCGATGCAAAATGGAACGTCTAGCATTCGAGCTATTGTTTTTGCCAGCAGTGTTTTTCCGGTGCCAGTCTCGCCGACTAAAATGACATTTGACTTGTCAAGTTCAACTTCGCAATCATCTGTTGGAGGGTTGAGAAGGCGTTTGTAGTGGTTGTAAACTGCAACTGAAAGTGTTCTTTTTGCCTTTTCTTGTCCGATCACATAGTCATCGATATGTGCTTTAATCTCGACGGGTTTCTTGAGTTCTAACTCGAGTTTTTCGACAACATTCTTGTCACTTTCGTTCTCGATAATTGTATCAGCTTCCTTCACACACACATCACAGATATGTCCCGAGATCCCTGCAATAAGGATTTCTGCATCATCTTTTTCCCTTCCGCAAAAGGAACAAACAGCATCTATTTCTTTTGCCATCTCACTCTCAGATTTTTCTTGTAAACGAACTTATTGACGACTCAGTACTTCATCAATCATTCCATAATTCTTAGCTTCTTCAGCCGTCATCCAGTAATCTCTGTCACTGTCCTTCCAAACATCGTTGTATTTCTTGCCGCTGTGGTGTGCGATAATTTCGTAAAGCTCTTTTTTTAGCTTTTGAATTTCACGGGCCGTAATTTCAATGTCAGATGCTTGTCCTCTTGCGCCTCCTAATGGTTGGTGGATCATGATGCGGCTGTGCTTCAGGCCAGTACGTTTTCCAGCAGCACCTCCGCACAGAAGAACAGCCCCCATAGAAGCAGCCATGCCAGTACATATCGTAGCGATATCAGGGCGGATGTACTGCATTGTATCGTAAATCCCCAAACCAGCGTAGACACTTCCACCAGGTGAGTTGATGTAAATCTGTATATCTTTTTTCGGGTCGGTTGATTCGAGAAAAAGCAGTTGAGCTTGAATAATGTTGGCGATGTAATCATCGACTCCTGTCCCCATAAATATGATGCGGTCAGCCATTAAACGAGAAAAGACGTCTACTTCACGAAAGGGCATTGCTCTCTCTTCAATAACTGTACGGGTCATATTCTCAGGGCCGTATGCAGAAGATATGAAATCTCCAACAGTGTGGCTACTTAACCCCTGATCTTTGACGGCAAACTTTAAAAATTCTTTACGATTGTTCATGGTGCTTAATAATATGTCTGCAATTTAGGCTTCAACACTTGATTTAACACATGTGTTTTACTCGGATATTCACAAACGATATATAGCAATCTACCGTTGAAGGCCTACATAAATTATTTTACCTCTGCAGCAAGTTCAGAGAACTTTTCATAAGAAATCGACTTGTCCTTAATGCTGACTTTCGTTTTAAGAAAATCCACCACCTTGCGTTCGATAATGACATCAGCAATTTTTCTTCTCTCCTCATCTTTTGCCAGAACGCCTTTCGCCACTGTGTCCATCGCTTCTTCATCTAAAGGCATGCCATACTGTGCATACTGAGCGCCGACGAATTTCCGCGCCTCAGACTCTAATTCCTCAGCTGTAATCTTCATCTCTTGGTCTTTCATCACTGTTTGTTGAAGCAACTGCCATCTCAGTGAATCAGCATATCCAGCAAACTCGCTTTCGATCTGTTCTTCAGTGACGGGTTTGTCATTAGAAAGCTTAATCCAGCGCTTTAAAAATACTTCTGGAAGAGGAATCTTCATGTACTCGATCAAATCCACAATAAATCTGCGTCGAAAGACCCATTCAGCATCTCTGTCGAAATGTCCTTCAAGATCTTTCTCAATGCGAGACCGGAAATCTTTTTCGTCTTTGACTTCACCCTTTGGATATATTTTGTCAAACAATGACTGCCCAACATCATGGGGATTCAGTCTTTTAATCTCTTCAACAGTAAATTTAAAGTCACCTTTCAAAGCGTGCACCTGCTCATGTGAAATCCCAAGCATTTTACCTAAGTCCTCATGGTTCTTACTCACTTTATGAGGATCAACCACAATGTCCGATCCTATAGAAAGCCCTATGAGATTGTCTTTTGACGCTTTGTCGTCCGTAAATTCAATTGAAATAGAGCTTTTGTTTGTAATTCCTCCTTCCAACTGTGCGCCACTTTCTTCAAGTTGAACAAATGTCCCAATGAGCATATCTTTTTCCTCAGAGACCTCCACATCGCTGACCGTACCGTGCTGACGTTGCATGTCAAGGACACGGTTATCGATGGCTTTCTTGTCTACAGGAATGGTGTGTCTTGTAAACCGAGCTCTCCAACCAAATTTTAAATCTACCTCTGGCGCGAGGCCCAATTCATATGTAAACGTAAAAGCGTCAGGATTATCCCAATCCCCATTTTCTTCTTGTTCTTCTGCTGGTATAGGGTTTCCTAAAACATGAAGTTTGTTTTCCGAGATGTGCTTCTGGAGGCTCTCACTCAAAAGTTTATTGAGCTCATCCGCCAAGACAGTTTTACCATACTGCTTTTTCACAATGTCCATTGGAACCTTCCCTTTTCTGAACCCTGGCATCACAATTTGTTTGCGTTGATGTTGCAGAATCTTCTCACATCGTCCTTCGTAATCCTGTTTTTCTAATTTAACAGTGACTTGCGCTCTAAGCGCATCAATAGGTTCCTGGGTAATATTCATGGCGTTCTAATATAGAATCTGCCCGTTGTTTGGAATTGTGCGGGTGGAGGGACTCGAACCCACACACCTTGCGGCACCAGAACCTAAATCTGGCGTGTCTACCAATTTCACCACACCCGCATTCCAAATCGGGGCGCAAAGATAGGACCAAGGAGTGTAACAACACTAATAAATTTATCGCGAACACGTGTTTATTTGTTTTTAAGGTGTTTCCCTTGAAATCGCACCTTGCCAAGATGAAAATTCAAGGTGTAAATAGTGCTGTCATTGTTCGGATTTGTTGTGTTTACCTCATTCTTTTATGTCCTTCGATTTTCACAGCTCAAAGTGAGTTTCAGTCATCCTTACGCACTGATTTTGTGTTGTCTGACACATTTGATTGCCGGATACGTGGAGAACAGATCATTTGGGGGGCCAAATTACACGCATTCAATATCGAAAAAACCATTAAGTCAATTCCCGGTTCTAGAGTAGGGGGGAGTTGGTGTGGATGGGAAGCGTGGAACAGGAGTGAGGTTTGGTGGGGCCATGAAAAACTCATAGGTGTTGTAGAAGAGCGTATTGTCCTTTATGGTTGGCTTCATTTAGGTGCGCAATTAGAGGCCTTGACAGAATTACACAAACGTTCTTGTCGCATGTTATCCAGTACAGGTGTCACAACAACTTTCCCATCTGGCAGTTGTTCCTTGATGATTTCGCCGGATGTGATGGGTGGTGAATGGCCATGGCGTGTGTCGGGGTTAATCACCCCACCCAACACATATGGATTTCAAGTTGGGTTAGGCATGAAATCAAGTTTATATGGCAGGGACTGGCATCTTCTTGTGGGCGGTAGATTGGACAAGTTAAATGCTCACGTGATTGTTGAGGGACCAGATTTGAGAATTTCTTGCAGTCTGATTCTTTATGGGGCATTCACGAAGTCTCTCAGTCATAGATATGGTTCGTTTGGTGGCAATACGCAATGGATGGTGTCATGGTAAGAAAAAAAGTAACATTGATTTTCTTGTTTTTCTTTGCCATTGGTTTGTTTTACAATGGCCTTTTGTCTCAGTCTCTTTTGGCCATCAATAAGTTGCTTATACCTGCCATAGAAGAAGGTTGGATGGAAGTGTCGGATGCTGAACTCATCAGGGTTCATCTAGAAAAGTATGGATGGCCTGTGGTTCCAGAAGAGGTTTGGGCGATTCCTGGATTAAGACCAGAATGTTCCGAAATACTATTAAAAAGTACAAAGTGGAGAACATGGTGTGAGTGGGGGAAAGAAGAAGCTTCGGGAGAAACGTACAGACCTCAGCTGAGTCAAGTAAAATCTAGTATTGTGAGCCAATTTGATTTAAATGAGGAGGAATATGTGGGGCCTAATGTGGGGTGCGTCGCGCGGTTTAAGGGAGGAAATTGGGGGCTTGTTGGTGAGCGAGATGTCGGAGAGTTTGGGATAGATTTTGTAGGAGGATACATTCAAGGGGTAGGACATCAAGGGGTCACTTGGATTTTAGGTGACCATCGTGTTCATTGGGGTTCAGGCGCAATAATTAACAGATATGACCCATTTCAATCCATGAGGTCTCCCCACAGATTAGGTCAAGTGAGCAGAGGTTTTGATGGTGTGTATTCAGGAGATGGTTCTCCTTTTAGACGCGGAGTTGCTGTTCGAAAAAACATGGGTTTATGGTGGTTTGCATCCTCATTGGATTCACAGAAGAGAGAATTCACTCAGAATTCTATGTTTGAATTTACGTGGTTCGATACGGGCCTCCACCGAGATGAAAATGAACTCCATAGATCCGTAATTCGTGTAAATCGATTTGGACTTTCAGCATTTCGAGTGAATAAACAGTATCAAATTGGTTTTGTAGGTGAAATAGGCCAAACTCTCGGGTCCACATTGTCTGGGTTGTTTGGGGCTGTGTTTCGGATGGAAAAAAATGCGTTTAGTTTTGAAACGGAGGTGGGTGTTTTCAAAGGTGATTTCACGATGCACAATCGTGCTGTGCTCACAGCGAGTCAACATTTTTTTCTGTTTTATTCGGTCGACAAGACGAGTGCGCTTCATCCAGGAAGAAATTGGGGCGTGAAGGCTGGCGCAGTAAATCAATGGCAGGGCTTACTCGGATTCTCATTAGGTCCAGACAACAAAAGATTTGTTGTGAAATCTGAGATGGACCAAGAAGGTGCTTCGGTTCGATCGACCATGAGTTGGAGCCACCCGATTGTAAATGCGGGTAAGGTTTTTTCTAGACTGAGCGTCGATTGTAACATTGCGGGAGAATTTTCATTGGGTGCCAGATTAAGGTGGGATGTGGATCTTTTCAGATTGACCGCGGAATTTCATAAATATTGGGACAGTGCCCCTGGTTTTGGAAGAGCATTCAGGGTTGATCTTAAAAGTCGACGATCTGTGACTGTTGCTGTAATGAATGGTGTCGATGGAATGGAAGGTAGATTGTTTCAATTGCTTCCAACAGCACGCGGATACCGATTGTTTTCAGTAGGTGATTCGACCTCCCGGGCAATTTTTTCCTTTGATATCATACCAGATAGGTTGGTTTTTTCGATTGAAAAGGTTTGGTCTGTTTGGGAAAACACAACTTCAACACATCGAATCTCAATACGACTTGAAGGCAAGTGACGGTAGATGTATCTTGCAGTCTCATATGAATTCAAATTGACCTATGGCAACTACTTCAGATATTAAAAATGGCATGTGTTTGAATCACAACAATGGATTGTGGCAAATTGTTGAGTTTCTGCATGTCAAGCCGGGTAAGGGTCCTGCATTCGTAAGGACCAAATTAAAAAACATTGAGACTGGTAGGATTGTGGACCACACGTTCAATTCAGGGTTTAAGATTGACCCCGTGAGAATAGAAACACGAGAATATCAATACCTGTACAATGATGACATGGGTTTTCACTTTATGAATTGCGAGAATTATGAGCAGATTTCTATAGAGAAACATCTCATTAATACCCCTGAATTTCTTAAAGATGGCCTGCATTGTCTTGTTGTCTTCTATGCAGAGGAAGAACGGGTGATTTCTTGTGAACTCCCACAGTTTATTGAGGTAGAAATTACGTATACAGAACCAGGTGTTAAAGGAGATACTGCCACCAATACGCTTAAGCCTGCGACTGTAGATACAGGCGTTGAAGTAAGAGTGCCTTTGTTTATTAATACAGGAGATTTCATTAAGGTGGACACAAAGAAAAAAGAATATTCTGAGAGAGTTAAGAAGTAATTCACCCATAAAATTCAGATGACAAAATCGCGGGAATCAAGACTCATTGACAAGCTAGAACTTAGAGAGTTTAAGCTCAACGCACTCTTGGAAGTGACGCGCGCCATTAACTCTCAATCGTCAGAAAAAGACCTTCTTAATCAATACAGTAAAGCACTTCAAACATATTTGGGCATAAGTAGGATTGTCCTTTATGCACTTGATTTAGGTGGGGAGTTTTGGCGATTGCTTGTCTCAACTGGCGTGTCGGGATTTGTGCCAGAGACTCAGCCAGCTCATTTTTTTGAAAAACTAAACTCTGGAGGGATTTCTCTAGTGGGAAGTGATGGATTAGATAACCATGCCTTCGATGTCGTTGTCCCTGTATCTCAAAATGATGAAGTGATTGCTTTCGTTCTTGCCGGTGACGAGAAAGAAGACACCAGGGGGATGAGTCCCGTAGTTAAGCACCTTAATTTTCTTCAGACCCTGACGAATGTTTTAGTTGTTGCGTTAAGAAACAGAGAGCTTGTAGACGAGAATTTAAGGCAAGAAGGGCTCAAACGAGAATTGGAACTCGCGGGTGAAATGCAGTCTCTGCTCGTGCCTAAGTCTTGGCCAGTAGATGCGCAAATTGATGTGTCTGGTTATTATCAGCCGCATCATCAAATAGGAGGTGATTACTACGATTGTTTTGAATGGGGTGCAGATTGTCTCGTTATATGTATGGCAGATGTAAGTGGAAAGGGCATAGGTGCTGCGCTTCTCATGTCAAACTTCCAGGCAAATGTAAAAGCAATCTTTCAGGGAGATGACAGTGATCTTATATCAAAGGTCAAGATTTTAAATGAGCGGGTAATGGACAGTGCGAAAGGAGAAAAATACATTACTTTTTTCGCAGCTATTTACCATCGCACGTCCAAACTAATTAAGTATGTCAATTGTGGTCACAACCCTCCGCTTTGGATAGACGAGAACGGTGTTTCCTCATGCTTAGAACTTGGTTCGGTTGGTTTGGGAATGTTTGATCGCTTACCGACCATTGAATCAGGTGAATTGATGGCGCTGCCAGGGAGTTCTTTGATCTGTTATACCGATGGCCTTGTAGAGCAAGAAAATGCTGAGGAGATTGCTTTTGGGATGTCTCGAATGGAAAAAGTGGTGAGAGATAACACGCGCTCATCCTTGGATGAAATGCATGTTGAGATGGTCAAAGAATTGTCAACATTTAGAGGGGCCACTCCACTCTTAGACGATACGGCTTTGTTGAGTTGTCGATTTAAGTAATTTGTCATCTTCCTCCTGTTTCAGTTCGATGTCAAGAACAACGAGAAGCACCAAAAATCCCCAAAAGGGAGCATTTGCTTTATCAGTGTCGAGATAGTTGTTGAGCACGCCATGTATAAAGTAACTCATCAATCCCAGATAAACGGAGACCGCTAAATTTCGGTCATCGAGATTTTTGATCTTACCCCAGAGGCGAAACCCAATTTTTGAGGCCCACCATATCAATAAAATCAAAAAGAGTGCACCTAGAACGCCTTGCTCTGCGAGCGGACCGAGATATTCGCTGTGCGCATTTCCTCCATCCGCATTGTTGGTGCTAATGATTGTTTTGAGGTCAGATTTTTGAAAAGGAGCATACACGAATTGGTATGTGCCGGGACCCCATCCTGTGACCGGTCGTTCTTTAAATAAGGCGATGGCACAACTCCATCGATTTAACCTTTCAAGGTTCGAGTCATCACTTGAAACGTTTGATATAGACTCCACATGTTCAGTGAGATTGTCAGATGAGTCCTGTTTGTTGCGCTGTAATTCTATAATGATTGCATCTTTACTCGTCCAAACT